>JBFGTT010000303.1:0-5180 GCA_041565995.1 Rhodothermales bacterium | reverse complement strand
TGAACACCTTGCCTTCGATCGATCCTGTGTCAGCCATGAATAGGGCCCTCCTTTTTTTTAGTGAGTGATCTGCCGAGAGTCTACAAAAACATTTCGATTATCGCCACGAAAAACCGCCGGGGCGCTAAGGAATCAGGCCCAGGAGGCGGTCGTAGACGCGCTCGGCGAGGCGAGCGGCCAGGTCGTCCACCAGTTTGTTCGTCATGTCTTCGGTGGCCAGGCGTTCTTCGTCTTCGAAGAGGCTCCGCTCGGCGCCGGAGAGGTCGAGATCGCGGTAGTCGCCGGCGTAGACCGCGCGCCGTAGGCCGCCGGAGGCGCGGGCGTTCACCGATCCCTCGTCGAGCACGCGGCGGGTGCGCGGGTCGATGATGCGATAGGCGACCTCGGCGCGCAGTTCGAGCCGCAGGCTTTGCTCGACGTACGTGGTGTCCTTGCGCCCGCCGACGGTGGCGGCACGGCCCTTCAGGCGCGCCTTGCGCGTCTTTTCTTTGACGTCTTTCTCTCGGCGCTCGAAGGCCGTCCACTCGCCCACGACCACCAGGTCGGCCTCGACGGCGCGGCCGATCTCGGCGGCCTGGTTGCGCGAGATGACGGTACGGTCGTAGCGCAGGCGTCGCAGTTCGCGGCGTAGCGCTACGGCGTCGGCGGCGGCAACGAACGGGACGGGCGCCGACCAGTGGTCGTAGAGCAGCACGTCGTTGAGGTCTTGCACGACGGAGGCGGGCGCCTCGCGGGCGACGGCCTCGGTGCGCCAGAAGGGCAGGAAGGCGACGAAGCGGGTGCCGGCCTCCAGCGCGTCCTCTTGCAGGGCGAGGGCGGGCGCGGCCAGGGGATGGTCCGGGCCGAGCAGGTCGAGGGCCTGCTGTGCCCGTGCGAAGGCGGCGCGGTAGTGTTCTCGGTCGGCGTCTTGCCGGCCCCAGCGGAGGTAGACGCCGGCCTGCCGCCGGGTGATGTCGGCCAGGCGTTCGGGGGCGGCGGCGTAGTGCCGGGCGCGCTGGTAGGCGTCGAGGGCCTTGCTCCAGTCGCCGCGTGCTTCGGCCTCTTCGCCGCGCCGGAGCAGGGCCTCAACGGCGCTGCGGCGCAGGTCGTCGCGGTAGGCAGCGTAGTCGTCCGGGACGGCAAGCGGCACGCCCACGTCGTCGGCCTCCTCGCGCAGGTCGTCGAGGCGTTCGAGGGTGCGCAGGGCGTCGTCGTAGCGGCCTTCGGCCTGCGCAGCGTCGGCCTGGGCCAGGTAGGCTTCGACGGCGCGGGCGCCGGTCTGGCGCAGCCGCTCGCGGGCCTCCGGCCAGTCCGGCTCTTTCTCGAGCACCTTGACGTAGTAGGCGGCGGCCTCGGCGTAGCGGCCCTGGTTTTCGAGGTCCTGCGCCTTCTCGAAGCGCTTCTGCGTGCTGACGCAGCCGGCGCAGAGCAACAGGCAGACGGTCAGGAGAAGGGTTCGGCGGATGCGGGACATGGCGACGCTCGGGCCGTGGACGTTGCTGAAGGATAACGAATCTCGAACAAGAAAGCGCAGGTAGGCGTGCGTTGTAGCTTTCAGCTTGAAGCCTCTTTAGCTGGTCGCTGATAGCTGACCGCTGAAAGCTACACCCAGAACGACGTAAACCCTTCGGTCAGCAGGCGTTCCCACATCAGGCACAGGCGGGCGGCGGTGCGGGGGAAGCGGGCGTCCGGGAGGGCATTGGGGCGGCGGGCGGCGTCCCAGGCGTCGAGCACGGCGCGGGCGTCCTCGTCTTCGCGGAACGTCTCGCCGGAGGCGGCCCAGCCGAGCAGGCCCAGCACGGCGTGGCGCAGGGCGCGGCTACCGCCTTGCAGGCGCGGCAACACCTTCATGTGGAGGGCCAGGTCGAGCGGATCGACGGCGGCGCCGGCGCGGGTGCGAAACGAGGCGGCGACGTCGGCGGCGTGGAGCACGAAGAGGGCCGCCTCGTCGCGCGTGCGGTAGGCCACCTGCGCCTGCGCGGGCGTCAGGAAGGCGTTGAGCGCGGCGAGGGCTTCGACGGCGCGGTCCACGGCGGCGCCCTCGGGCCGGGTTAGATCGCCGAGGTCGGCCAGGCGGAGGGCGCGCGGGCGCCAGGCGGCGACGGGCCAGCGGGCCGCCGTCGGCGGCGACGTCGGCGGGGCGGGGCGGGCCGTCAGGTCTACGTCGGCCAGTTCGAGCGTGAAGGCGCGGTCGAGGACTTTGCGGCTGAAGCCGTGGGCGCTCTCGTCCATGTTGACGGTGCCGGCCAGCGCGAAGTTGGGCGGCAGGCCCACGGCGCTCCAGGCGGCGTCGGCGGCGGGCAGGGCGGCCTCCAGCAGCGGCGCGCTCTCAAAGCCGCCCTCAGGCGCCCGATGCCGGTCCTCGATGCGGCTGAGCACTTCGGCGAAGTATTGCTCGACGCGCGCCAGGTTCATCTCATCGACGATGCAGGTCAGGTGGCGCTGCGGCTCGTCGAGGGCGGCGCGGGCGGCTTGCAGCACGGCGCCCGGGCGGAAGCGTCCCTGCAGATCTACGTAGCCCAGCACGTCGGCGCTGTCGGTCCAGTCGGGGCGGACGGGCACGAGGCGCCACCGCCCGCCGGTAGCCTCGGCCACGAGGGCGGGCAGCTTCGACTTGCCGGTGCCGGTGACGCCGGCCAGGATGACCAGCGGCTTGGTCCGCAGCGCCGTCGCGTAGGCCGCCACCTGCCAGGGCGCGTAGACGAAGCCCTGCGCCTCGATCCACGCCACGAGTTCCTCCATGGCGGCGGCCCGGTCGAACGGCGCGTACGGCGCGGCGGCTTCGCGGACGGCGGGCGCGGCCTCGCCGCCTTCCTGCCTGGCCCGGTGGTAGGCGTCGAGCACGGCGCGGAGCTTTTCGAGGTCGGGCGTCTGCTTTTGCCGGGCGCGCACCAGGAATTCGAGCACCTTCTCATCGACGCGGGGCAGCGGGTGGATGACCTGCTGGACGACGGCGCGGAAGTCGGCGTAGTCGCGCACGACGTCGAGGCGGTCGTGGAAGGCGGCGTAGGGCACGCGATCTTCCTCGGAGAGCACCACGAGCGGGCGCACGCGCAGGCGGTGCGGGTAGTGGCCGCCCCGTACCAGCGGCGTGGCGTCCTCGAAGGCCTCGCCGACGGCCTCGAACATCCCGGCGATGACCTGCGCGCCGGAGAGGTAGGCGAAGACGGTGTCGCCCGGACGGATCCGCCCGAGCGAGCGCCGCCCGACCCTGCGCACGGCGAAAGTGCCGGTCTTTTCGTAGACCGGGTAGTGCTGCGCCGGCACGGCCCAGAGCCAGCCGCGCTTCGATCTTTGGCTTTCGGGTTTCAGCGTTTCGGGTGGATGCCTTTTGGGAAGGCCTGCGAATCGAAGATCTGCACCATCGGCGTGCTTTGCAAAACTACGCACTGCTAACGTCCGGCGCATCGCCTATTTTTGACGTACCGACGACCACGCGCTTGCCGGCAACGGGCGTCGTTCGCCCCGCGTCGTACCGTTACCCTCCCGTATCATCCACCCGGACCGCCTCATGGAATCCTCCGAAGCCCGCCGCACCCTGTTCGACATCTCGCAGGATCTGCTGGCCTTCTACGACCGCCTCGAAGCCCTCGGCGGCGACGTTTCCTCGCCCGAAGTGGAGCAGGAGATCGACGCCTGGTTCGAGCGCCTCGGACGCGAGCGCGACCAGAAGCTCGACAACTACGCCGCGCTCATCAGCGAGCTGGAAGCCCGCGCCGAAGCCCGTAAGCAGGAGGCCCGCCGCCTCACCGAGCGCGCCCGCCGCAACGCCGAGCACGCCGCCTACCTCAAGCAGCGCCTCCTCCTGTTCTTCCAGGAGCACCACCTCAAGACCGTCGAGACGCGGCGCTACCGGCTGACCATGCAGCGCAGCGGCGGCAAGGCACCCGTGCTGCTCAAGGCCGAAGCGGAGGCGCTGCCCGAAGCCTACCAGCGCTGGAAGGTCAGCGCCGACCTCGACGCCATCCGCGAAGCCCTCGAAGGCGGCGCGCTGCTCGACTTCGCCGAACTGGGCGAACGCGGCTACTTCGTGCGGATCAGCTAACGGCACCGGCGTTCTGCCTTTCCTCCCGGCGCAACGCGGCGTTTCTTGCCGTCTCTCCGTAGTCCTTCCAACCCGGCAGCCGTGCCATGCCGTTCCCTCGTCTTTGCCTTCTGCTGCTGGCCGCCGTGCTCGCGCTGGCCGGCTGCGACGCCGGCGGCGACAACGTCGACCCGCCCGCAGATCCGCGCCTCCGCCTCGAAGGCCACCTGGATCTGGCCGGTTCGGGCTTGATCAACACCGACGTGTGGGGCTACTTCGATGCCGGCACGGGCCGCGCCTACGCCCTCGTGGGCGGCACCGGGCGCGACACCACCGCCCTCTACGTCGTGGACGTGACGGACCCCGCCGCGCCCCGCCTCACGGCAACCCTCGACGTGCCGGGCTTCGACATGAAGGTCTGGCAACACTTCGCCTACACCGTCACCGGCAGCGGCGACCGGGGCGGCGCCCCGGAAGGCCGCATCGTCGATCTGAGCGATCCGGCCCGGCCGCAGGTCGTCGGCGCCTTCCCCTCGGCGCACAACCTCTTCATCGACGAGAACGGGCTGATGTACCTCGAATTCCCCGGCCTGCGCATCTTCGACCTCAAGCCCGACCCACTCCAGCCGGTGCTGCTCTGGAGTGACTTCCCGCAGCAGGGCCACGACGCCACCGTCGTCGGCACCCGCCTCTACGACTTCCACGGCACCGACGGCACGCGGATCTACGACGTGAGCACGCCCTCGGCGCCGAGGTTGCTCGGCGCCATCACCCTGCCCTCCATCCGCTACCACCACAGCGGCTGGCCTACCGGCGACGGCACCCACCTCTTCCTCTGCGACGAGGGCGCGCAGGGCATCGCGACCGACGTGACGGTGTGGGACATCCGGGATCCCGGCAACCCGGCGCTCGTCGGCGGCATCACCGACACCACGGCCACCGTGCACAACCTCTACGTCCGCGACGACCTGGCCTACGTGGCCTACTACAAGGCCGGCTTTCGGCTCTACGACGTGTCGGATCCGGCAGCGCCGCGCCTGCTCGACGCCTTCGACACCGCGCCGGGCGAGACCGGCGACGGCTTTTCGGGCGCCTGGGGCGCCTACCCGTTTACGCCCTCCGGCCACGTCTACGTCAGCGACATGCAGCAGGGGCTTTTCGTCTTCTCGCTCGTCAG
>JBFGTT010000302.1:0-5185 GCA_041565995.1 Rhodothermales bacterium | reverse complement strand
GACATGAGCGAGTACCAGGAGCGCCACACCGTCAGCCGCCTCGTGGGCGCCCCGCCGGGCTACGTCGGCTACGAAGAGGGCGGGCAGTTGACCGAAGCCGTGCGCCGCAAGCCCTACTCGGTCGTGCTGCTCGACGAGATCGAGAAGGCCCACCCGGAGGTCTTTAACATCCTCCTCCAGGTGCTCGACGACGGACGCCTGACCGACAACAAGGGCCGCACCGCGGACTTCAAGAACACCCTCATCATCATGACGAGCAACCTCGGCTCGGAGATCATCCAGCAGCGCCTCGACGCCTTCGACGGCGCGCTGCCCGAAGGCGCCGAAGAACGGCTGGCCGAGGAACTCCTGGGCCTGCTCAAGGCCCGCATGCGGCCCGAATTCCTCAACCGCATCGACGAGGTGGTGCTCTTCCATCCGCTCGGCCGCGCCGAGATCCGGCAGATCGTCGAGATCCAGTTCCGGCGCCTGCAGGCGCTGGCCGCCCAGAGCCACCACATCACGCTGGAGTTGACGGACCAGGCCAAGGACTGGCTGGCCGAGCGCGGCTTCGACCCGGTCTTCGGCGCGCGCCCGCTCAAGCGCGTGCTCCAGCGTGAGATCACCAACAAGCTGGCCGAAGAACTCCTCAGCGGCTGGGTACAAGACGGCGAAACCCTCCGCATCGACCTGGCCGCCGACGCCTCCGGCCTGACCTTCGAGACCGTCGCCGAGGCCGAAGTCGTCGAGGAGTAGGACGCGTGGATGGGATGAAGCAAAGCCGCCGTGCCGGTGCTGGTGCAAGCTCAAGCGACCTCTTTTGCAAGGTGTCATCCTGAGCCGAAGGCGAAGGATCTGTCCGAAGCGCGACCGCTGTAGGAGCTTCTGCCGGATCCATACATGACAGATCCTTCACTCCGCCTTGCTCCGCAGAGGATGACAGGATCACCCAAGACGTCTCTTGAAAGGGCACTATAGGACCCGTTCAACCGACCTCGCAACGGCCCTGGTGCACGCTCAAGCCTTTTTACAACCAGCCAGCCATGAAGCAAGACCTCCAACATAGCCTGCTCGAACGCATCGCCGCACGGTCGGCGCGCGTGGGCGTCATCGGGCTGGGCTACGTGGGCCTGCCGCTGGCAACGGTCTTCGCCGAAGCCGGCTTCTCCGTCACCGGCATCGACGTAGACGCGCGCAAAGTGCGTGCCCTCCACGACGGCGCCTCGTACGTCGAGGACGTACCCTCGGCGCGCCTGGCGCCGCTGGTCGAGCAGGGCCGCCTGCACGTCACGACCGACTACGCCGCGCTCGACACCTGCGACGCCGTCAGCATCTGCGTGCCCACGCCGCTGCGCAAGACGCGCGACCCGGACATCTCCTACATCCTCAGCGCCACCGAGGGCATCGCCCACCACCTGCACCCCGGCATGCTCATCGTCCTGGAGAGCACCACCTACCCCGGCACCACCACCGAGGTCATCCTGCCCCGCCTCCTGCAAAACGGCGACCACCTGAAGGTAGGCGAAGACTTCTTCCTGTGCTTCTCGCCCGAACGCGTCGATCCCGGCAGACACGACTGGACCACGAAAAACACGCCCAAGGTGATGGGCGGCGTCACGCCGGCCTGCCTGGAAGCCGGGCAGGCGTTCTACGGCGCCGCCATCGAGACCGTCGTGCCCGTCTCCTCGACCGAGGCCGCCGAGATGGTCAAGCTGCTCGAAAACACCTTCCGCGCCGTCAACATCGGCCTGGCCAACGAGGTGCTCCTGATCTGCGACCGCCTGGGCCTCGACGCCTGGGAGGTCATCGAAGCCGCCGCCACCAAGCCCTTCGGCTTCATGAAGTTCACGCCGGGGCCGGGCCTCGGCGGCCACTGCCTCCCCGTCGATCCGCTCTACCTCTCCTGGAAGCTCAAGACGCTCAACTACAACGCCCGCTTCATCGAGCTGGCCAGCGAGGTCAACACGGCCATGCCCACCTACTGGGTGCGCAAGGTGCAGGACGCACTCAACGGCGCCGGCAAGGCCGTCAACGGCAGCCGCGTGCTGGTGCTGGGCGTGGCCTACAAACGCGACGTGAGCGACCTGCGCGAGTCGCCCGCGCTCGACATCCTGCTGCTGCTCAAAGAACTGGGCGCGCGCATCGCCTACCACGACCCCCACGTGCCCGCCTTCCGGCACGACGGCCTGGAGATGACCTCGGCACCCGACCTCGATGCCGCCCTGGCCGAGGCCGACTGCGTGGTCGTTGCCACCGACCACAGCGCCTACGACTGGCCCGCCGTCCACCAGCGCGCCGGCCTCCTCGTCGACACCCGCGCCACGATGCGCCGGCCGCAACCGGTGACGGCCTGATGGCAACCTACCTGCTCACCGGCGTCGCCGGGTTCATCGGATCCAAAGTGGCCGAACGGCTCCTGGAAGCCGGCCACGCCGTCGTGGGCCTCGACAACCTCAACGACGCCTACGACGTGCGCCTGAAACACTGGCGGCTCGAGCAGATCAGGAATCATCCGGCCTTTAGCTTTCACCGGCTCGACGTATGCGACCGCGCGGCGCTCGATGCCCTCGACGGGCGGCGCTTCGACGCCGTGCTCAACCTGGCCGCGCGGGCCGGCGTGCGACCCTCCGTCGTAGACCCGTGGAGCTACCAGGAGACCAACGTGACGGGCACGCTCAACCTGCTCGAATGGTGCCGCGCGCGCGAGGTGCCCAAGTTCGTGCTGGCCTCCACCTCCAGCCTCTACGGCCAGGGCCACGACCTGCCCTACCGCGAAGACCAGAACACCGACCGACCCCTCTCGCCCTACGCCGCCTCCAAAAAAGCCGCCGAGGCGCTCTGCTACACCTACCACTACCTCTACGGCCTCGACGTGACGGTCTTCCGCTACTTCACCGTCTACGGCCCCGCCGGGCGACCCGACATGAGCCTCTTCCGCTTCGTGCAGTGGATCAGCGAAGACCGCCCCGTACTCGTCTTCGGCGACGGCTCGCAGTCGCGCGACTTTACCTACGTGGACGACGTCGCCCGCGGCACCGTGGCCGGGCTGCGACCCCTCGGCTACGAAATCGTCAACCTCGGCTCCGACACGCCCGTGGTCCTGCTCGACGCCATCCGCCTGGTCGAACGCGCCGTGGGCCGCCCCGCCCGCCTCGTCTTCCAGCCCCGCCACCCCGCCGACGTGACGGCCACCTGGGCCGACGTCGGCAAGGCCGCCCGGCTGCTGGACTGGCAGCCCCGGCACGCCTTCGAGGACGGCGTGCGCACCCTCGTCGCCTGGTATCGGGCCAACCGCTCGTGGGCCAGCCGCATCGAGACCGTCTGCGCCGGCGGCATCGGCGAACCCCCGGCGCCGTCGCAGGTTACCTGACACCAGCGAACAGTACAGGGAACCCGCCATGGCCGTCAAAACACGCTATCTGCCGCGCTACACCTACCGCGATTACGAGCAGTGGGAGGGACGCTGGGAACTGATCCGGGGCATCCCCCACGCGATGAGCCCCCAGCCCTCCATCCGGCACCAAATCGTCTCGCAGCACATCGGGGTGGAGTTGGCGCGCGCCCTGGAAGGCTGCCCCGCCTGCCGGCCACTCCTGCCGGTGGACTGGCGGCTCGACGAGGAAACCGTGCTCCAGCCGGACAACCTGGTGGTCTGCGCCGAGGTGTCCGGGCACTACCTGACCGTGCCGCCCGTGCTGATCTTCGAAGTGCTCTCCCCCTCGACGGCGTACAAGGACCGGGTGATCAAGGCGGAATTGTACGCCGGGCAAGGCGTACCGCACTACCTGCTCGTGGATCCGGAAGCCTCCGTCGCCGAAGTCTTCCAACGGCAAGGCGATCACTACGAGAAACGCCTGGACGCACAGGACGACGTGGTGGAGTTCGACCTCGACGCCTGCCGGATCGCCTTCGACTTTTCCCGGCTCTGGGAGGCGAGGTAGCCTCCTCCGTTTTATGGCTTCGCAGACGCCGCATCAAACCGTCATCGAGTCGCGCAAAGGCTGGCAACTCGTCAACTGGCGCGAGCTGGTCGAGTACCGGGACCTGTTCTACTTCCTGGTGATGCGGGACGTGAAGGTGCTCTACAAGCAGACGGTGCTCGGCTTTAGCTGGGCCGTCATCCGCCCCGTCTTCTCGATGATCGTTTTCTCGGTCGTCTTCGGCGGCCTGGCCAGCGTGCCCAGCGACGGCGTGCCCTATCCCATCTTCTCCTACGCCGCGCTCCTGCCCTGGACCTACTTCGCCACCGCCCTGACCGCCTCGACGTCGAGCCTGGTGGCCAACGCCGGCATGCTCACGAAGGTCTACTTCCCCCGCCTGGTCATCCCGATGACGCCGGTGCTGGCCGGGCTGGTGGACTTCGGCGTCGCCTCGCTGGTGCTGGGCGCCTTGATGCTCTTCTACGGCATCGCCCCGACCGCCTATGCCCTCTTGCTGCCCCTGCTCGTGGTGCTGATGGTGCTCACCGCCGCCGGCGTCGGGATGTGGCTCTCGGCGCTGACCATCCAGTACCGCGACGTCAAGTACGCCGTGACGTTCCTCTCGCAACTGCTCATGTACGCCGCGCCGGTGGTCTGGCCCGTCTCGCTCATCACCGAGAAATTCCCCGAATGGGGCGAGACCATCCGGCTCGTCTACGGCCTCTACCCGATGGCCGGCGTCATCGAGGGCTTCCGCGCGGCGCTCCTGGGTACCACCGCCATGCCGTGGGATCTCCTCGGCATGGGCGCGCTCAGCGCCGTGCTCCTGGCCGTCTCCGGCGCCTTCTACTTCCGCCGCATGGAACGCGTCTTCGCCGACGTAGCCTGATCAGTATGGCCTCCCTCCCCGGTTGGAGGCCGTCTGCGTAGCGCACGGCATCCGGCTGCTGGCGACAGGCGACCTCTACGTAGATGATGGATGAACCGGTAAAGAAGGGGTGATCCTGCTGACCGCAAAGGCACGCTACGGACGAGACGTTCCGCAGAGGGAGGTACGATAGATGAAAATAGCGTATGACCCTGTTCGGGATCTCTTGTATCTCTGGTGTGGAACCCCTGGGCAAAAAGCAGCCCGAACGGAAACCGTGACCCCAGGCGTGCACGCTGATTTTGACCGTGCAGGACGCCTGATCGGTTTTGAGGTGTTGGAGGCTTCATATCAACGCTCTGAAAAAGCTGTGTAAGCTTGCCCGCGTGTCATCCCGAACGAACGTGAGGGATCCCCG
>JBFGTT010000301.1:0-5225 GCA_041565995.1 Rhodothermales bacterium | reverse complement strand
CCGGCCAACGCCTCGACGTTGTAGGCAGCCCATTCGAGCAGGTCGCGCTTCTTGTGGTCGTGGGCCACCAGGGCGACGTGTTTGCTCGCCTTCATGGGTGCGAAGGAATCAGCCATGGGGCGGTCACCCTCTATTTCATTTCCTTCAGGCCATCGAGACGTCGGCTTCGGGGGCGTATGCCTCCTCCGGCGCCATGAACGGGTAGGCGAAGTGCGAGGGCGGGTCGAAGGTTTCCTTGATCGAACGGGCCGAGACCCACCGCAGCAGGTTCATCGGCGAGCCGGCCTTGTCGTTGGTGCCCGAGGCGCGCGCCCCGCCGAAGGGCTGCTGCCCGACGACGGCGCCGGTGGGCTTGTCGTTGATGTAAAAGTTGCCGGCGGCGTCGGCGAGGCGGTCCAGCGCCAGGTTGACGGCGCGGCGGTCCTGCGCGAAGACGGCGCCGGTGAGCGCGTAGGGCGACGACGTGTCCACCAGCTCGAGCGTCTCTTCGAAGCGCTCGTCCGGGTAGACGAAGAGCGTCACGACGGGGCCGAAGATCTCCTCGCACATCGACTCGTAGTGGGGGTCGTCGGCCAGCAGGACGGTCGGTTCGATGAAGAAGCCGGCCTCGTCCGAGTAGCCGCCGCCGAAGAGGATTTCAACGCCGTCGGCCTGCCGGGCGCGGTCGATGTAGCCGGTGATGCTCTGGAAGGCTTTGCGGTCGATGACGGCGTTCATGAAGTTCGAGAAGTCCTCGACGGTGCCCATCTTGATCTGGCTGAGCTGGTCGAGCATCTCGTCGCGGATGGCATTCCAGCGCGAGCGGGGCAGGTAGACGCGTGAGGCCGCCGAGCACTTCTGTCCCTGGTACTCGAAGGCGCCGCGCACGATGGCCGTGGCCACAGGCGCCGTGGGCGCCGAGGCGTGAGCGACGATGAAGTCCTTGCCGCCGGTCTCGCCGACGATGCGCGGGTAGGTGCGGTAGTGGGCGATGTTTTGCCCGATGGTGCGCCACATGTGCTGGAAGGTGCCCGTCGAGCCGGTGAAGTGCAGCCCGGTCAGGTGCGGCGAGGCGAAGGCGGGGTCGCCCACGTCGGCGCCGTGGCCCGGCACCATGTTGACCACGCCCGGCGGCAGCCCCGCCGCCTCCATCAGCTTGTAGGTGAAGTAGGCCGAGTAGACGGACGAGGTGGCCGGCTTCCACAGCACGGTGTTGCCCATCAGCGCCGGCGCCAGCGGCAGGTTGCCCTGGATCGAGGTGAAGTTGAAGGGCGTCACGGCGAAGACGAAGCCTTCGAGCGGGCGGTACTGCATGCGGTTCCAGGCCCCGCGCGGCGAGTAGGGCTGATCCGCGTAGATCTGCTCGGCGAAGTTCACGTTGAAGCGCAGAAAATCGATCATCTCGCAGGCGGCGTCGATCTCGGCCTGGTAGACGTTTTTGCTCTGGCCGAGCATGCTGGCGGCGTTGAGGGTGTCGCGCCAGGGACCGGCGAGCAGGTCGGCGGCTTTGAGGAAGATGGCGGCGCGTTCGGGCCAGGGCATGCGCGCCCAGTCGTGGCGGGCCTCCAGGGCGGCCTCGATGGCCTGTTTCACCTCGGCCTCGCCGCCGTAGTGGACCACGCCGAGCGTGTGGCTGCGTTCGTGGGGCGGGTGCAGCGGCTCGCCCCGGCCCGTGCGCACGGCTTCGCCGCCGATGAAAGCGGGGATGTCCAGTTGCTGGTTCTTCAGTGCTTGCAGGCGCTGCTTGAGCGAAGCGCGTTCGGGGCTGCCGGGCGCGTACGAGCGCACCGGCTCGTTGGCCGTGCGGGGCGTATGGGTGATGCTGTTATTCATGGCAATCCGGTAGGGTAGCAGGAAGGAGGAGACGGTTCAGGCGCGGCAAAGAAAACGGTCGGGATACCTTAGGTTGTGCCCTGTAGAGAGAAATCGCACGACGTGAAACGTAAAACGTAAGGATGCTCCACCCACCGTTGGAGTCAGCATCCTTACGGGTCACGTTTTACGTTTTAAGCATCGTCCGTCCCGGTAAGGCACAACGTGGATTACTTTACTGCTTTGCCGGCGGCGTTGTTCTCCGGGGCCAGGTGCCGCGCGGTGGCCTCCGGCGTAGTGCTGCAAGGACGGCGCGCGGGGTAGTCTCCGCTAAAGTATTGGTTTATGCGCGCCGATAATCACAGGTGTTCGCTACGCAGGCGCAAAGCAAGCCCGCAGCGTTCGTCTCGTTCGACGCCGCGAACCCCCTGCTCCGTGGGGCTTTTGCGTACCTACCGTCCAGGTTTCCGAGATCATTATGGGCACCCCGTCAGATCATCACTCCGAAGAAGCTGAGAAGAGCGTAGCCCGGATGCTGCGTGAAGGTCAGCGCGAACCCCTCGCCCGCGCCAAAGAAAACCTCAAAGATCGCCTGCTGCGCAAGATGCAGCAAGACGTGCTGGAGGACCTCCAGGACACGGATCGCGTGGTGAACGAAGCGCTCGAAACCCTCTCCGACGGCGCCGCGCTGCGCGACGCCAGGGACGTACTGAAAGCGCAGTTGATCGAACGCCTGCATCGAGACGCCCTCGAAGCCGCCGGCAGGGAGGCGGCGCAGGAGGCCGAGCACGCCGCACAGCAAGCCCTCGAAGCCGGCACGCTCCGCGACGCCGGAGAAGCCCTCAAGGCGCAGGTGCTCGAGACCCTCCGGCAGCACGCCCTCGAAGCTGCCGGCCGGGAGGCGGCGCAGGAGGCCGAGCGCGTCGCAAAGCAAGCCCTCGACGGCGAGGCCGCGCAGGCCGTCAAGGCGACCATCAAAGAACACCTGCTCGAACAGATCCGGCAGCAGGCCGTCGAGGAGGTCAAGCGCGAAGCCGCGGAAGGTCTCGGAACGGGCGTCGATGCGCTGCAGGGCGTAAAAGAAGCGTACAAGGAACGTCTGCTCGAACAGATCCGGCAGCAGGCCGTCGAGGAGGTCAAGCGCGAGGCCTCCGCGCGCGCGGCGCAGGAAGCCCTCGGCGTAGAGCGCGACGCCTTGCAGGGCGTCAAAGAGAGCCTCAAGCAGCGGCTGCTCGAAAACCTCCTCCAGCAGGCCATCGCCGAAATCGACGACGAGGTAGACGTGGCGCCCGTCGAAGCAGCCGCCCTGCCGCACGAGGAGGCGGCTGCGGTGATCGACATGGATCTCTGGGAGGAAGAAGACGGGCACCTCGAAGGCATCCTCGACCCCGATGCCGACGCGGCCCCTGCCGAAGCAGCCGACGAAGGCGAGGCGGACGAAGAATCCGGTTTTTTTTTGTCGAACGAACCGGACGAGCCTGGAAACGCCTCCGTAGACGCCTCAAACGCTGACCCCGCCGCCGGCGACGGCTCCTGGCAGGACTTCGACCCGGAAACCCTCGCCGAACTCGATCCCGACGGCGCCTTCGGAGGCTCGCCCGACGACGAAGCCCCGGATCCGCCGCCCGTCGAGGCTGAAGCCGACGCGCCGGAGGAAGCAGCCCCCGAGGCGCCGGAAGCCTTCGCCTATTATCTCTACGGCATTTTCTCGGGCGATGAGGCTCTCCCAGAGGCCCTCCCGGAGGCCGGCATCGATCCGCACTATCCCGTCATTACCCTGACGCACGAGCACATCCACGCCGTGCTCAGCCGCGTGAGCCTGGACCAGTTCGGCGAGGCGGGGCTGGCCGTCAACCTGAAGGATGCGGCCTGGACCGAGGCGCACAACCAGGCGCACGAGGCCCTCATCGAGCAGATCGCGGCGCACGGCACGCTGCTGCCGGTGCCCTTCTGCACGGTCTACCACAGCGAGGAGCAGGTGCGCGACATGCTCTCGGAGATCGCCTACCTGGACGAGATGGAGCGGCTCCAGGGCAAGAACCAGTGGCGCCTCAAAGTCTACCGCAACCGCGAGACGCTCCACCAGCGGGTGGTCGAAAACAGCGACACCGTGCAGGGGCTCATGGCCGAGATCAAGAGCAAGCCTCGGGGGGGCGCGCAGGCCGTCAAGAAGAAAATGGTGGCGACGATCCAGGAAGAAATGGCCCTCGTGACGGACAATTGCACCAAGGACGTGCACGAGCGCCTGCTGGCTGCCACCGTCGACGCCGAACTGGGCACGCCCGCCGCCACGACCGACGCGGAGCGCGGGGAGGTTATCCTCGACGTGACGTACCTCGTCCACGAAGACCACGAGCAACGCTTCCAGGACGACGTCGAATTGCTGCGCGCGGAATACGCCGATCTGGGCTTCGACGTGGAAGTCTCCGGGCCGTCGCCGCCGACGCTGTTCTCCCGCTTTCAACCCGTCGAAAACGCCTGAGCGTGCGCGCCTGCCGGGGCGGGAGGCCCCACGAGCCATGATCTACCTCTACGCCATCACGGAAAAGCTGGACAGGCCGCTGGAGGCGCTGCGCGGGCTGGACTGCGCCCCGCTGGCCTATCTGCGCCAGAACGGCCTCGGCGCGGTGGTGAGCGTGGTCGAGACGCCGACGGTGGCGCCCACGCCCCGGCGCCTGTGGCAGCACGAGCAGGTGGTCGAGGCGCTCATGACGCGCACGACCGTCGTCCCGGCTCGCTTCTCGACGGTCTTTGCCGACGAGGCGACGGTGCTCGGCACGCTGGCCGACCTGCACGAGCAGTTAGAAGGCGACCTCGAGCGCGTGCGCGGCTGCGTGGAGCTGGGCCTGCGCGTGCTGCGCGTGGCCGAACCGCCCTGTGGCGAGGCGGAAAAAGACGGTCTGCCGTGCCCCGACCTGCTGGCGAGCGAGAAAAACGGGCACACCTTTGAGATCGCCCGCCGCGCCGCCGTGCTGCAACGCGAGGCCATGCGCCGCCGCGATGAGAGCCTCGGTGAGATGCTCGACCGCGTCCTCCGCGACCTCTCGGTCGATCACGTCGCGGAAGTGGAGCAGGGGGGGAGCATCCTCATGAAGGCCTCGTACCTGGTCGAGCAGCGACGCCTGCGGGAGATGCAGCAGGCCGTGTATCGGCTGATGAAGACGCACCGGCACCTGCATTTCCTGTGCACCGGCCCCTGGCCGCCGTATCATTTCGTTCGGCCCATCGAGCCGGAGCCGGTGGGGTAGGCAGGGGCGTGTGGGGGGATGGACAATAGAAGGGCAGGGGCGAAGCCCGTTATTGCAAATCAAAAAAGGATCTTTTGGAGACAGCGCGCGTCGGGGTAGCTTTCCGAGCATCCTTCACCGAGAAAGCGTTCCGGCCTTGTCTTTCGAACGATTCGTTGCGGTCCGTTACCTGCTCGGCGCGCAGGG
>JBFGTT010000300.1:0-5236 GCA_041565995.1 Rhodothermales bacterium | reverse complement strand
GGGCGGACGCCAACACCTGGCCGGTGGCGATGGAGCTCGCCATCAACATCTACTTGGACGTCATCAACTTATTCCTGCAACTGCTGTCCGCCCTGAGCGATTCGTAGCGGGGGCAACGAGGGTTGAGAATTGAAGATCGAGGCGGCGTCCTGGGGGTGCTCTTTGTTTCGAGAATGCTTAATCATTGCCCCGACATGCAGCAGACTGTGACGATCTTAATTTGCCGCTTGCAAAAGACGGCAGAAAGCCGTATACAAGGGCACTTCCCCAACCCCTTCGCAGAAGCGCCGGGTGGGTTTCGCGGTTCTTTGCAGGTTGTTGAAGGCAGGATTCCTCCTTAGTGGAAGCGAGACGACGCGCGGCGAGTGGCCTGCCTGCTCCAACTGTTTTCGTGGTGCCCCCGGAAGCGCTTCCCGGAGATGGGATCCCCCTTATTCCATCATCCAAAAAGGAGGTCGTACCATGCGTCGGATTATCCATCAAAGAAGAGGCTTCTTCGACTACGCGGTGATCCTTCTCGCGCTCTCGCTGGTCGTCTGGGCCGGCTGCGACACCGCCGAGTCGCCCGCGCCGGACCTCGTCGAAGACGTCGTGCTCAGCCCTGACGACCCGCAGGTCCGCATGGTCATGGACGTGCAGGACCGCAACACGGACGACCTGATGAGCCGGCCCGGCGTCGTCGGCACCGGCACCGGGTTGACCGAGGACGGCCGCCCGGCGATCGTCGTGCTGGTCGAGTCCGAGGTGGCGGCCAAGGAGGCGGCGCTGCCCGAAGCGATCGACGCCGTGCCGGTCGTCACGCTGGTCACGGGCGAGATCAAAGCCCTGAAGGGGCCGCCTTCGCCCCCGGTGGATCATACGGCCCGGTTCGGCCGCCCCGTGCCTCTCGGCATCTCGACCGGCCACCCGTCGATCACCGCCGGCACGATTGGCGCGCGGGTGACCAACGGGACCAACGTCTACGCCCTGAGCAACAACCACGTCTACGCTGCTTCCAATGCGGCGTCTATCGGCGACGCCGTGATCCAGCCGGGCACGTTCGATGGAGGCACTTCCCCGGCGGATAATATCGGCACCCTGTCCGATTTTGAGCCTATCGTGTTCTCCACGTCCGCCAACAACGTCATTGACGCGGCCATCGCCAGCACGACGACGGCGCTGCTCGACAACACCACGACATCGGACTGCTACGGCACGCCCAAGTCGACGACGATCGCGGCGGAGGTTAACATGAAGGTGATGAAGTGTGGGCGCACGACCGAGTTCACCACGGGCAACATCACCGCCATCAACGCGACGGTCAACGTCAACTACGGGGCGCCCGGCGTGGCGCGGTTCGTCGACCAGATCATTACGACCAACATCAGCGCGGGCGGCGACTCCGGCTCGCTCGTAGTGGTCCAAGGGAAGGGCAAGAACAAAAACGACGACCGTAAACCCGTCGGCCTGCTCTATGCCGGCAGTTCTTCCGCGACGATCCTCAACCCGATCGGCGCCGTGCTCACTCGCTTCGGCGTGACCATCGACGGCGAGTAAGCCGATCCAAAGGGGTGCCGACACACTCGACGTCAGGGGAAGGGCGGCTTCGTGGAGGCATGCGGCCTTTCCCCTGCGTTTTTTGCCGGCCTGCGCGAAATAAAAGCGTGGCGGCGAACGTTCGAAGCGCATCTCGGAGACGCAACAGCGAACCGGCGAGGTGCCGCATGACGCCTTCCAGCAACGCCCGGCGCGCCCTGCTCGCGGCGATGATCGTCACGCTGGCGCTGGCGGGATGCGCCCGGAAAGCAGTAGAAGAAAACGGCCCGGCGACCATGCCTGAGAAATCCATCACCGAAGTCCTGAAGGCCCACACCGACGCCCTGATGGCGCTCCCCGGCGTCGTCGGCGTGGGGCAGGGCCTCTGCGGCGGGCGGGACTGCGTCAAGGTGTTCGTCGCCGAGATGACGCCGGAGCTGGCGCGGCAACTGCCCAGGGAACTGGACGGGTACCCCGTCGAAGTGGAAGCCACCGGCGCCTTCAAAGCGCTGCCGAAGCAGTAGCGGTTCACCAGCTCCGCCCGTCCTTGCCGAAATGCGCGTGCAGGTCTTTGCGGGCGAGGACGTTGATGGCCTCGGACCACACGTCCACCGGGTTGAGGTCGTCGGTGAGGATGGGGGCGCCGCGCACGTCGGGCACGAAGCGGCGGTCCCAGGCACGGTGCTGCCGGAAGGCGGGGTCCTCGGAGGGTTGCTCGACCGGCAGGCTCAGGTCGTGGTGGGCGGCCAGCAGCACCACGTTGCCGAGCGCATCGGAGGGGGTGTAGGTGGGCACGGCGAGCACGTGCGAAAAATGCCGTCCCAGCGTGGCGGCCAGAGATCGCACGATCAGGTCTTCCCAGCCGGTGGCCTCGACGTTGATCGCAAAGACGCCGCCGGGGTTGAGGCGCCCGGCAATCAGGCCGAAGGATTCTTGCGTGACGAGGTGAAAGGGGATCGAGCTGCTGCCGAAGGCGTCCATGATGATCACGTCGTAGGCGTCCGCGCGCGCGGTCAGGTATCGGCGTCCGTCCATGTGATAGATCCGTCCGTCGGCGTCCGCCAGGCCGAACTATTGCCGGGCGATGCGCGTGATGACCGGGTCGATCTCGACGGCGTCTACCTGCCAGCCGGCGCGGGCGAAGTTTTTGACGAGCGTGCCGCCGCCAAGGCCCACGAGCAGCATCCGCCCCGGCTGCGCGAAGAAGTCGCGCGTCAGATCCATCACGGCGACGTACGGGAAGGAGGAGGCCCAGGTCGCTGGATCTACAATCGTGTGGGTGCCTCCGTCGATGAGCAGGTACCGGCTGCCGTCGCGTTCGAGCACCCGGATCTCGGCGTAGGCGCTTTGTTCGACGGCCAGCAGCCCGCGCTCCGGGTCGGCTGCGTCGGTGGGGAGCAGCCACAAGAGGGCCGCGCCCAGGAGCACCATCCCCATCGAAGCAGGCGCCTTGACGCGCCATTGCCGGTGGGCCAGCAGCCCGACGCCCGCGCTGAGGAGCAACGCCAGGCCGATCATCAGCGTCAGGCGGCGCACGCCGACGACGGGGATCAGGAAGAAGCCGGTCAGCAGGGCGGCGACGACGCTGGCGATGGTCGAGATGGCGTAGAGGTCGCCGGCGGTGCGGCCCACCTCGTCGAGCCGCGCGACTTTGAGCCGGATGGCGTAGGGGCCGACCATGCCCAGCAGCGTCAGCGGCGGGGCGAAGAGGATCAGGGCCGCCACCAGCACCGCGAAGCGCAGCCCGAAGGGTTCGGCCACCGCCAGCACCGGCTGCTTGAGCCAGGGGATGGCCAGCAGCCACAGCCCCGCGCCCGCCATCGCGTAGCACAGCCGCGAGAGCTTCGGCCCCCGGTCGGCCCAGCGCCCGCCCACGGCGTAGCCCACGCTCAGCGCCGCCAGCGTCACCGTGATCAGCGCCGACCACAGGAACAGGCTCACGCCGTAGAACGGCCCCAGGATGCGCGTACCCAGGATTTCGACGGCCAGCACGGCGGCGCCGGCCACGAACACGAGGACGTAGAGGTACCAGGATTTCATGACGGCAGGGCGCTCGGTCGGTTGGCAGGAAATGGGCGAGCCGAAGACAACCTAACGTCCCTGCGGCAAAAGTCAAAAAAGAAGCCGGGGCGTCTTTTACCCGTCGCTGCCGGTGCGGCGCCAGCGCACGCGGTCGGTCTCGGTGATGCCGTGCGAGTCGCTGAAGCCGGCGGGCACTTCGAGCACGAACCGGGCCGGCGCCTTCGAGGACACCGTCTCGGGCGAGAGCGGTTTGGCGTACCGGGCGATGTCGACGATCTGCGAGTCGGCGTCGATGAAGAGCAGGTCGAGGGCCATCGGCGTGTTGGCCATCCAGAAGCCCTGCGGTTGTTCTCGGTCGAAGAGGAAGAGCATGCCGCTGCGTTCGGGCAGCGAGGTGCGCTGCATCAGCCCGCGCGTGCGCGCCGAGTCCGTCTCGGCGATTTCGATGGCGACGGTGAGGTAGGGTTGGCCCTCGCGCAGGAAGTCGAGCGTGCCGTCCTGGCGGAAGGGGATGACGGTTTCGGGGGCGGCGCCGCCGGGAGGGGCGGTATTCCCGCCGCAGGCAGCCAGGAGCAGAAGCGGTAGAAGGCACAGGAGCGCGCGCATGAGGCAGTCGGTTGGTTAATGGTGATTGGGAATTGGGAATTGGAAAATGGTTATTGGGAAATGGAAAAGGGTTGGGCCTGGCGCCATCGGCCACCAGTTCCCCATTTCGATTTCCCCTTTCCCCTCAGTTCCCGGAGGCCTTTTTTCGCCATTGGATCCTGACGCTGTCGGTGAGGCCGTAGCGGTCGCTGAAGCCGCCGCGCACTTCGACGACGTAGCGCGCCGGGCCGGTGGAGAGGACGTTCTCCTGTGAGAACGGATGCGTACGCTGGACGATGTTGACGACCTGCGAGTCGGCGTCGACGAAGATGATGTCGAGCGGGATGGGGGTGTTGGCCATCCAGAAGCGGCGGGGGGCTTCGTCGGGGAAGAGGAAGAGCATGCCCTGGCTGAGCGTAAGCTGGCGGCGGTTCATCAGGCCGCGCTGCCGCGCCGAGTCGGTCTCGGCGAACTCGACGTCGATGGTGCGCAGGAGGGCGCCGTCGGGGCCGACGAAGTCGAGCGTGCCCTGGGCGGTGAACGGGATGTCGGTCAGCACGGGCGGCGGCTTGTCGGACCGGCACGCGGCGAGCAGGAGCGGCAGGCAGGCCAGCAGGAGCAGGCGCATGGGGCGTGTTGGAGTGATGGAGTGTTTGGATGTTAAGGTGTTTGAGTGAAAAGACGCTAATGCTTTGACACCTAAGCACTTTACCCCAAGTTGTGCAGTAGGCTCGGTGGCCATCAACCGACGACGGACGACAGACGACGGACGACCAAGAAGGAGGAGCGAAAAGGATCGTCCTTCGTCTTTCGTCGATGGTCCAGGTAGCCTGTCGTTGGTAGGGCACAACTTGGGTTACCACGTTAACATCCTCAGAGCGCGAAGGTGTAGAGGCTCTGGTAGGTGACCACGAAGAGCCGTCCGTCGAGCACTTCGAGGTATTGCGGGGCGCTGTCGAGGTCGGCGCGGGCGGTGATCTTACCGGTGCCCGCGTCGATCCGGTAGAGCGCGTCCGGCTCGGCGGTGAACCCGTAGCCGGTCAGGACGGCGCCTTCGTGGAGGATGAAGATGTTGTTCGAGGTCAGCGGCGGTGTGCGCCAGGCGACCTCCTCG
>JBFGTT010000299.1:0-5240 GCA_041565995.1 Rhodothermales bacterium | reverse complement strand
GGCGGATGTGGCGGCGGAAGAAGGCGTGCTGGGCCTCGTCGAAGGAGCGATCCCAGTAATAGTCGAGGCCGCTCTCGCCGACGGCCACCACGCGCGGGTCGTCGCAGAGGGCCGCCACGGCGGCGAAGTCTGCGTCGGTGGACTGTCCGGTTTCGGAGGGATGGAGGGCCGCCATGGCGTAGAGGCCGTCGTAGCGGCGGCACAGGGCGAGCGCCTGGTGGATGGAGGCTACGTCGATGGCCGGCAGGACGATGCGTTCGACGCCGTGCTGGCGGGCGCGGGCCAGCACCTCGTCGAGGTCGCCGGCGAGGCGGTCGTGGTAGAGGTGGGCGTGGGTGTCGATGAGCATGCAGCGTGGGTCCGGGGTTGGTGGCGGCAGCCGGCGCGGGAAGATACTGCCGTGCTGCGCCGGAGTTGCCCGGCAGGCTCCCCGGCGGCCCCGTGCAGGATCCGTGGGGCCGCAGCGCCCGTTATTGAAAACGGCTCCCGAACCGCTCAACCCACTTCCCGGTCGGTTCGCGCCGCGCGGCTTTCGCTTCGTTACGTGCCCGGCTACCTTTGGGGGTATAACAAGGCAGCGGCGCGGCCCTTCTCCCTCATCCTGCTCCCTCCCCCGTGAAGCGTTTTCCCGGCATAGCGCGAACGGCCATCGTGCTGACGGTGCTCCTGGCGCTGGTCCCGCTCGGGCGCATGGTGCTCGACTGGGTGGAGGTCTGGCGCATGGTCGGCACGCCGGTGGTCGAGACGCCGCCGCGCAGCTACGACTGGGTCTCGTGGCAGGAAGAGGACGGCCTGATCCGCGCCGCCTACGTCTTTAGCCGGCACCGCGACGCGGGCGAGCACCTCGAAGCCGGCGACGTGTTCTTCCTGCTCGACTATCAGCAGTATTTTACGCTGGCGGACCTGCAACGCGCCATCGAGGGCATCCCGCCGGGCAGCGTGCGCACCTACACCGTCCTGCGCGGCGACACGCAGGTGGACGTCGACGTGCGCTTTACGCGCTATCCGACGTTTCTCTATCCGCTCTCGCCCTCGCTCTGGCAGTTTTCGATCTGGGGTTTCGTCCTGGGCGCTTTCTTTCACGTCATCGGGCTGGTCATTGCCGGGCCGCTGGTGCGCCGCAGCCGCCCGGCCCGCTTCGCGCTGCTGCTCATCGCCGTCTCGTCGCTGTGGTTCTTCAGCAACCTGCTGCGCATTTTGATGGTGCAACTGACGGGGCCGCTGGAGGTCGCCGGCCGGGCCGACCAACTGTTCCAGGCGCTGACGCTGCTGGGCCTGGTGGGATGGATCGGCTTCCCGGCGCTGCTGCTCTGGAAAGTCCTGGGCGACGTGCAGCACGTGGCCGACCGCCGCTTCGGCTCGCTCTGCTACGTGATCTACCTGCCCCCGGCCGTCCTCGGCCTGGCGGCGCTGCTGACCACGCTGCGCGGCAGCCTCGGCCCGCTGACGCTCGACGGGCTGATTGCGCCCATCCTCTTCTACGTCTGCTGCTACATCGGCGCCGCCGCCGCCTTCGTGCTGGCCATCTTGCTGATGCGCCCGGACGAGACGGAGGAGTTCATCGGAGGATGGCCGCGCATCGGCAGCTCCGTCATGCTCGGCGCCTCGCTGCTCTTCGGGCTTTCGGTGCTGGGCGTGGTGCCCATCCTCGGCGTGGTGACCGACACGACGGCGGGCTGGCTCGTCGTCGGCGCGCAGTTGCTCACGATTGCGCCGGTGGTGCTCGTCTCGCTCTCGACGCTCAAGCACGGTAAGATCGACCAGGTGCTCAGCCGCGCACTGACCTACCTGACGGCCCTGGGCCTGATCTTCTTCGCCTTCGTAGGCGGGATGGCCCTCGTCGATCCCGTCCTGCACCGCTTCGGCGTCTCTTCGACGGTGGTCGCCGGGCTGTACGTGGTATTGCTGCTGGTGATCTTCGAACGCCTGGCTCGCCGCCTGCGCGTCTACGCGGCGCAGTTCTTCACCACCGACCGGCTTCAGGCCCGCCAGCGCCTGAGCCGCTTCCAGGAGCAGATGCGCGCCATCATCGACCACGACACGCTGGCCCGCCACACCATCGAGGCCGTCGGCGAGGCCTTCCGTATCCGGTCGGGGCGGCTTTTCATCCGCCCGATGGGGCTTTCGGGGCCGTGGATCTCCAGCGCCTACCACCCCGAACCGCCCTACCTGACCGAGCGCGTGATCACGCTCGTCTGGCCGCACTTCCAGCGCCAGGGCACCATCTGGGCGCGCAACCCGGAACTCAACGAGAGCGACCTGCCCGAAGACCTGGCCAACCTGCTGCAAGAGCGGGGCGTGGTGTTGGCCGTGCCCATCCTGGGCGAGGGATCGCCTATCGGGCTGGTGGCCCTTGGCCCCAAGAAGCAGCGCCGCGCCGTCTACAACCTCGAAGACCTCGACCTGCTGCGCTCGCTCAGCGGGCAGCTGGCGCTGGCCGTCGAGCGCCTCAACCTGGTCGAGCGCGAGCGGGCGCTGGTGCGCCAGAGCGCCGAGGCGCAACTCTCGGCCCTGCGCGCGCAGATCAACCCGCACTTTCTCTTCAACGCGCTCAACACCATCGTCTCGCTGATCGAGGAGCAGCCCGAACAGGCCGTCGAGGCCGTCGAGCACCTGGCGGCCATCTTCCGGCACATCCTGCACACCGGCGGGCGGCCCTTCGTGTCGGTGCAGGAGGAGTTCGCCCTCGTGGCGCACTACCTGAGCATCGAGCAGGCCCGGTTCGGCGAACGCCTCAAGATCGAGCGCCGGCTGGACCCGCACCTGCGCTCGCACCCGGTGCCGGCCTTCGCCGTGCAGACGCTCGTCGAGAACGCCGTCAAGCACGGCTTGCAGAAGCGCCGCGACGGCGGCACGCTGCGCCTGCTGTGCCGGCGCCGCGCCGACGAGATGGCCGAGGTGGTCGTGGCAGACACCGGCATCGGCATCCCGGCGCTCTTCGGACGGGGCGAGGCGGCCCTCGCCGAGGCCGACTTCTTCGGCATCGGCCTGCGCAACGTGGCCGCCCGCCTCGAAAAGCTCTACGGCCGCAGCGACCTGCTGCGCATGGCCAGCTCCCCGGAGGCCGGCACCACCGTCCGCCTGCTGCTGCCGGCCTCGCCCAACGAGCCGGACCGCCGCGACCCGTCCCGGCAGATGGAACCGGCCACGCCGGCGACCTGACCTGTAACTTCGCCGGAAGCCGAGACGACGAAACAACGAGACGACGAAGCGCCTCCTTCCACTCGTCCATACGTCCACACGTACCCTCGTCCACACGTCCATCCGGTTGAAAACCATGCTGCGCGTATTGATCGTAGACGACGAGGCGCCCGCCCGCAAGCGGCTGCATAAGCTGCTTCAGCCGATAGTCAAACAGGGCCGCCTGGAGATAGCCGGCGAGGCCGAAGACGGCGTAGCGGCGCTCGAAAAGCTCGCCGAGGTGCCCCTCGACCTGCTCTTCCTCGACATCCGGATGCCCGAACTCGACGGGTTCGACGTGCTCGAACGCATCCCGCCCGACCGGCACCCGGTGGTCGTCTTCACGACGGCCTACGACGCCTACGCCGTGCGCGCCTTCGAGGCCAACGCCGTCGATTACCTGCTCAAGCCCATCGCGAAGGAACGCCTGGAGGAGGCCGTCGCCCGCGCCGAACGCATCCGGCAGGCGCCCGAACGCCAACAGGTGAGCGAGGAACGTCTGGCGAAGCTACTCGACTGGGTGGAGGCGCAGGCCGCCGCGCAGCAGCAGCCGGCGCCGAAGCCCCACGCCTACCTCGACCAACTCTCGATCCCCTACCGCGACCGCATCCTGATCGTCCCGGTCGAGCGCCTGATCACGGCGGAGATCAGCGAGGGCATCACGCGGTTGTTCGTGCTTTCGGAAGACGGCGGCGGCCCGCGTCCGCGCCTGCGCCAGCACGTGGTCAATTACACGCTCGAACAACTCGAAGCAAGCCTCGACCCGGCGGCCTTCATGCGCGTGCACCGCTCGGCCATCGTGCAACTCCACGCCATCCGGGAGATGATCCCCTGGTTCAGCGGGCGCTACAAGCTGATCCTGGCGGGCGACCACGAGGTCATCGCCAGCCGCGAGCGCTCCCGCACGCTCAAGGAGCGGCTGATGCTGTGACGGCCCGGCAGAGGCGGCGGACGGAAAAAGAAATTGACTCTACGTTCGCGCTTTCTTTATACTGTTGCTTACGCGCTTCCCGAACAGCCATCCGAGGCGGCGGCGAGCACGCTCCAGACGCCCTCCTTCTCCAAACCCTCTGATCTTATGCGCAACGCTACGATCCTCACCTTCACCTTCGCCCTGCTCTTTGCAGGGTCCGCGTTTGCCCAGCAGGTCGATTACTCCTTCGAGGTGCCGCCTACCGAAGAGTTCACGGCGCCCTACACGGTCGGTCTGCATTCGGGTGCGCGCTCCGTGGCCGGTCCCTACGACCTCGACGGCGACGGCAAGGTGGAAGTCATCGTCGCCGACTACACCGGCGGCGGGCGCGTCCACGTCATCGAAAATGCGGGCCTCAACACCTGGGAGCTGGTCTACTCGACGCCCGTGAACGACTCGACGGCCACCACCAACAACAACCGCCAGGCCATCGGCGGCGACCTCGACGGCGACGGCAACGGCGAAATCATGTTCCTGAGCGGGCGGAACTTCAGCGCCACCAACCCCAACATCGGCGACCTGCCCGTCGGCCTCTACGTCTACGAGTTCACCGGCACCGACGACGACTACGGCAGCGCCCCGGCCAGCATCTACACCTTCCCCGCCGACGTGCCGGATCGCTGGCGCACCGACCAGATGGAGGTCACCGACGTCGACGGCGACGGCTTTCAGGAGTTGCTCTTCGGCAACAACGGCGGCAATAACCGCTACGACAACTGGTACGTCCTCTCGGTCAACGGAGACATCGGCAGCGGTTTTGAGGCCTGGGTGGAGGAAGTCCGCCTGAGCAGCCGCTCCTCGGAGGACTTCGACCCGGTCAACCGGGGCGGCGGCAGCCCCTACGCCATCCACGCCGCCAACCTCGACGGGCTGCCGGGTCTGGAACTGTCCCTGCACTCCTGGAACAACTTCAACTTCACCACCGGGCGTGCCCTGGGTGCCGACCTCTACGAGTTCCCGGCGGAGGCTTCCCCCAACAAGAACCTGCAAGCCGCCCCGAACGACCACGTCTCGCTCTTCGGCGGCGTCGTGGTGGACATCGACAAGAACGGCGACGACGAGATCTTCTACCCGCGCTTCCAGACCG
>JBFGTT010000298.1:0-5244 GCA_041565995.1 Rhodothermales bacterium | reverse complement strand
GGGGTGCCGTGCGCGTCGAGGCGATAGGCCACCGGGGCGAACTGCTCGGCCCCGCTGCGGTCGGGCAGGGCGAAGTGGTCGGCGAGGTGGGCCTGCGCCTCCGAGAGCACGTGCACGGCGAAGCGGTCGGCGCGCACGATCAGCGCGTGCATCTGCGCCTCGTGGCCCACGTTGAACGAGATGAGCGGCGGATCGAGCGAGACGCTCGTGAACGACCCAATGGTGATGCCCCGGGCCTCGTCGGCTCCGGCGGCCGTCACGACGGTCACCGGCGAGGGGACGCGGCGCATGGCCGCGCGTAGCGCCTCACCGTCGATGTTCCGCTGCATGGGGTCGCGTGTTTGGGTGATGGCGTGCTCTGGTGTGAACGGGCGGCTCACGCAAACGCACGGCCCCCTTAACACGCAAGCACCGGCGTAACTCGCCCGTCGGGATCACGAGAAAACGTCTTTGACGCGGCTGAAGAAGGATTTGCGGTCGCCCTCGGCATCCGGCTTCGGCTCGAACGAGGCAGCGCCGCGCCACTGCTCGAGCGTGCGTTTCTCCTCGGCGGTCAGGTCGCGCGGGATCCAGACGTGGATGCGGACGAGCTGGTCGCCCCGGCGGCTGCCGTGCAGTTCGGGCAGGCCGCGCCCGCGCATCCGCAGGATCTTGCCCGGCTGCGTGCCCGGATCGACCTGGATGCGCGCCCGCCCCTTGAGTGTGGGCACCTCCACGTCGGTGCCCAGCACGGCGTCCGGGACGGAGATGTAGCAGTCGTGGTAGAGGTCGAGGCCCTCGCGCGTGAAGTCGTCGCTGGGCACTTCCTCGATCTCGACGCGCAGGTCGCCGGCGGGGCCGCCCCGGAGGCCGGCATTGCCGGCGCCGCGCATGGTCAGGTAGTTGCCCTCCATGACGCCGGCGGGCACGGGGATGGCGAGGGTCTCTTCGCCCTTGACGCGGCCCTCGCCGCCGCAGGCGCCGCACTTGTGCTCGATCACGTGTCCCTCGCCCTGGCAGGCCGGGCACGTCTGCACGTTGACGAACTGCCCGAAGACGGTGCGCGTGACCTGGCGCAACTCGCCGTGGCCGCCGCAGGTGGCGCAGGCGGTGTAGCCGGCGCTGCCGCCTTCGGCGCCGCTGCCGCTGCACGTCTCGCAGCGGACGAACTTGCGGACCTTGATTTTCTTCTCGATGCCCTCGGCGATCTCTTCGAGCGTCAGCGGCAGGGTGATGCGCAGGGCGCTGCCCTGGCGGCCCCGACCCCGGCTGCGCGTGCGTGTGCCGCCGAAGAATTCGTCGAAGATGCTGCCGCCGGAGGCGCCGCCGAAGATGTCGCTGAAGGCGCTGAAGATGTCGTTGATGTCCTGGAAGCCGGCGCCGCCGCCGGCGCCGTTGCGCACGCCGGCGTGGCCGAAGCGGTCGTAGCGGGCGCGTTTGTCGGGATTCGAGAGCACGTCGTAGGCTTCGGCGGCCTCCTTGAAGCGAGCCTCGGCATCGCGGTCGTCGGGGTTGCGGTCGGGGTGATACTGGAGGGCGAGCTTTCGATAGGCTTTCTTCAACTCGTCGGTGGAGGCGCCCCGTTCAACGCCCAGGATGTCGTAATAGTCGCGCATGGCAGGCCTCGAGAAGCACTGGTTATTGGAAAATGGAACGGGATCGGGGGCAGCGCCCTCCCCTACCCTTTACCATTTTTCGATTTTCCCTTTTCCATTTTCTTTGTCCCGCGTACCCTCAGGCGGCCACGACGACCCTGGCGTGGCGCAGGATGCGGTCGCCGAGGCGGTAGCCCCGCTGGAGTTCTTCGAGCACGGTGCCCGGCTCGGTGCCTTCAGGCGCCGGCAGTTGCATCATGGCCTCGTGCTCGTGCTCGTCGAAGGGTTTGCCGACGGCCTCGATGTACTCGACGCCCAGCTTCGTCAGCACGTCCGAGAGGTTGCGATAGACGAGTTCGACGCCCTCTTTGAGCGCCTGGTAGGCCGGCCCCGGCTCGTCCTGCTGCTCGACCTGCGCCGAGGCTTCGAGCGAGCGCCGGAAGTCGTCGAGCACGTTGAGCATCGGCTCGATGACTTCCGTGCGTCCGCGTTGCAAGAGCGTGGCGCGCTCTCGGTCGACGCGGCGGCGGTAGTTCTGAAACTCGGCGACGTGGCGGAGCAGTTGCTCGCGGGTCTGTTCGAGTTCTTCGGCCAGTCGTTGCGCGGCCTCGGC
Organism: Rhodothermales bacterium; assembly: GCA_041565995.1. Lineage (GTDB taxonomy): Bacteria > Bacteroidota > Rhodothermia > Rhodothermales > JBFGTT01 > JBFGTT01. Next base: position 3,057 of record JBFGTT010000298.1, on the reverse strand, counting down.
GGCGGGGGCCTCCGGGCGGGCGTCGGCGGCTTCCTGCGGCGCCGGGGCTTCCTCCGGAGCCGGTTGCTGCTGCGAATCGCCGGCGGCTTCCACCTGTTGTATCTGTCCGTTTACGTCTTTCTTGGGCATCTATTTGCGGTGCTTGGGTGAAATCAGGCTGCGGGGTCGGCGGGGCGGCTCAGCAGCCGGGCCATGTTTTCGACTAGCGCCACCACGCGCTCGTAATCCATGCGCATCGGGCCGAGGACGCCGATGGTGCCGGCGGTCTCGCCCACCTGGTAGCGCGCCGTGACGAGGGAGTACTTCTCCACCTTCTCGTCGCTGTGCTCGCTGCCGATGCTGACGACGGCCCGCCCCGTGGCGCCCGGCACGCCGAGCCGCTGCTCCTCCAACAGATGCACGATGTAGCCCTCGTCCTCAATCAGCGCGATCAGGTTGCGCACGTCGGCCAGCTCCTGAAACTCGGGCTGCCGGATGATCTCCTGGGTGCCTCCGTAGGAGAGGCGCCCGGCGGGCGGCTCGCTGAACAACGTGGCCGACTCGTTGAGGATCAGCCGGACGATGCCGGTGCGGTCGTCGGCCAGGTCCCGCGTGCGCGTGGCGTAGGTGCGGCGGATCTCTTCGAGGCGCAGCCCGGCCAGGCGTTCGTTGAGGATCGCTACAACGCGGTCGAGGTCCGGACGTTTCAGCGTCGCGTCGATCTCCAGCACGATGGTCTTGACGAAGCCGCCGCGCACGCTGATGACAAACATCACGCGGGAGGACGAGAGCGGCACCACGTCGAGCCGTTCGAGCACCCCGGTGGAGAGCTTCGGGCTGAGCACCAGGCCCAGCAGGTTCGACATGCGTCCGAGAAGGCGCGAGCTTTCGCGGAAAAGCTCCTCGGTGTCGCCCATGAGCTGGTCGAGCCTGGCCTTGAGCAACTGTTTTTCGAGCAGCGAAAGCGCGGGGCTTGCCATCAGCTCGTCGACGAAGGCGCGGTAGCCCAGCTCGGTCGGCATCCGCCCGGCGGACGTGTAGGGATGGCCCAGGTAGCCCAGCTCCTCCAGGTCGCTCATCGTGTTGCGGATGGAGGCGGGGCTAAGCCCGATGGGATAGTGCCGGGCCAGATAGCGCGACCCGACCGGCCCGGCGGTTTCGATGAAGCTGCGCACGACCAGGCGGAGGATCTCCTGCTCCCGCTCGCTCAGGCCGTGCTGCGAGGCGTGATATGTGGGTTTCGTCGTGCTCACGAGGGTCCCCGAATAGCAAAAGCCTTGCCGCCTCTCTAAAATAGGACGAAACGGCAGAGCGTGCCAGCCTACCCGTAACGCCGCCCCCTGCCTCGGTCAACGTGACAGGCCGGCGCGAACGACGCGGAGGCGGCCCACTCCGCGTTACACGTTTTAATACCCGGACGGCAGCGTAGTTTCGAGGCGGCGGCGCCGCGCGCCCACAGCAAGGCACCGTCCTGCCGTGCAGAACGGTGCCTTTGTGCAGAGGCTGCCCCTCGATCCGTCGGTTACTTGACGCGGACGAACTCGGCCTCTCGCTTGAGGTGGATATCTGCGCCGAAGGCTGTGCGGTAGTTGCGGTCGTAGGTCTTCGCGAGCGCCGTGACGCCGAAGTTGGCCTCGGCGACGGTCGAGCGGACGCTGTAGTGGGGCCGTCCGCGGTCGTCCTCGTAGTAATCCTCCTCGTAGTAGTCGTCGCCGTAGTAGGGGTCGTCGTAGTCGTCGCCGTAGCCGCTGTAGCCGCCGTAGTAGTAGGGATCGTCTTCGAAGTAGACGCCGCTGAAGGATCCCTGGCCGTAGTCGAGCAGCCAGCCGGCGTCTTCGGGCAGCAGCGAGACGGGCACGTAGCCCTGGAAGTCGTACGGATCGAAGAGGCGGCTGTAGCTGGTAGGCACCACGCGCTGGCGTCGCAGATCGACGGCGCCGACGCGCAGGCCGTGGGCGGTGCGGTAGGCGTCGAGCACGAAGCCGTCGTAGGCCCGCGTCGAGATCATCTCGAAGCCGGTGTAGGCGTCGCCCAGCAGGAAGACCTCGCGGTCGAAGCGGACGCTGCCGTTGCGGTAGACGGTGGCCCGGATGCGTCCGAGCCGCTCCGGAATGTGATGGACTTCGCCGAGGTAGCGGCCGTTTTCGTAGAGTTCGATCTGCTCGATGTAGATGTCTACCTCGGCCCGGTCGCGCGTGGCGTGGCGCAGTTCGTGATAATACTGGGTGCGCACGTCGATCTGGGCGCGGCGGCGATGGCGCCCGCCCCAGCCGGCCTCCACGAAGACGACCTGCTTGTAGACGTAGCGCGGCCGCCAGCCGTGATGATGACGATGCTCCCACGGCCAGGCCAGGTCGATGTGGATGTAAGGCCGGACGATGACGGGCCGGTAGGGGTGTTTCTTGTGGTGATACCGCCGCTTGTAGTGCTTGTGGCGATACCGATGGTCGCGTTCGTAGCGGGAGCGCCAGGCGTCGCGTTGCTGGTAGCGAGGCGTGCGCACCTCGCGGCGCGGCCCGTCGTTGCGGCGGTAACGGTCATCGTTGCGGCGGTAGCGGTCGTCGCGGCGCGATCCGTCGTTGCGGCGGTAACGGTCGTCGCGGCGGTCGGGCTGGCGGTCTACGCGGCGGGGCGGCGAGGCCGACGAGCCGCGCGGCGCGCGCACGGACCCATCGCGGCGCTCTCGTTCGGCCTGCGGGCGACGGTCGCGGTCGTTCCGGTCCCGGCGGGGCCGGCGGGTCTGCCGGTCCGGCTCGTTGCCGGCGGCGCGTCCGGTGCCGAGTTCGAAGTCGTCGTTGCGGGCGCGATCCTGCCGTGTGGCGGTGCCCCTGCCGCCGCGCGTGGCTCCGCGGCCTGCGGTGGCGCGGTCGCGGCTCTGGGGCTGGCGTGTGCGCGTCTCGGTGCGGCTGCGCGCGCCGGCGTCCTTCCGGGCGTTGCGGGGCGTGCGCACGTCGCGGCTGCGCGTTCGTTCTTTCTTGACGGAAGCTTTGGGCTGCCGGCTGCGCGTCTCAGCCTTTTTCTTGTCCTGTTGCTCGACGCGAGCGCGCTTCACCGTGCCGGACCGGCCCCGCTCCCGGG
>JBFGTT010000297.1:0-5254 GCA_041565995.1 Rhodothermales bacterium | reverse complement strand
TCGCCCCAGAGGCGTTCGAGGCTGTAGAAGGCGCGCTTCTCGGGGATGAACACGTGGACGACGAGATCGACGTAGTCGAGCAGCACCCATTGCCGGTGATCGGCGCCTTCGACGTGCCAGGGCCGCTCCTGGCACTGCACCTTGATGCGATCCTCGACGGCCTCGAAGATGGCTTTCACCTGGAGGTCCGACTCGCCGGTGCAGACGACGAAGTAGTCGGCCACGCCGCTGACGGCGCGCATGTCGAGCACGGTGATGTCGTGGGCTTTTTTGGCGAGAGCCGCGTCGATGGCGTGGGCGGCCAGCACGCGGGCCGAAGTTGGGGTTTTACGCTTTTTTTCTCTGGTTCTGGCAGGAGCAAATTCTCTGGTTGTACGCATACGCCTTGAAGACGACCTCCACGGTTGGTGAGAAAAAACGATACGCGATGGTTCCGCTATACACGCTGCCCGGCGCCTTTGCGCAGGCACCTTGCAGGTACGCACATTCCGTGCCAGACGCTCCCGCGCAGCGGCTCAACGGCCCTGGAAAAGCGGCAGCGTCGCGTAGTCCTGGCCGATGATCACCGAGGCGTCGAGGAAGTAATCCGGGCGGATCTGCTGCTCGACGCGGTCTTCGGCAAGCCCGAGCGCGGCGGCCACCCGGCGGGCCGCCTCCAGGTTGCCCACGCGGTCTACGACGCGCGTCGTGGGCTGGTTGAACGAGGTATAATTGCCTACTTCGACGACGTCGAACCCCTGCTGCCGCAGGAACCGGGTCATCTCTTCGGCCAGCCCGCTGACGCCGCAGCCATTGCGCACCTCCACCTGGATGATGTCGCCCGGCGGCCCGGCAGCCTCGGCCGGGGGCGTCGACGCGGCGGGCGGCTCGACGCCCCGCGTGACGAGCGCGTAGAGCAGCACCAGGACGACCAGCCCCAGGCCCCCCAGCATCAGGTTGAAAAAGACGTTGGCCCATCCGGCCCGTGGCGTGCTCATGCGCCTTGCTGGCTGCGGGTTTGCAGACGTAGTGGACGCCCGTAAGATAAACAAAAAAGCGCGACACCCCGCCCTGACGGGTGTGCCGCGCTCGAAGATATGTGCCGGTCGTAGCGATTATCGCTGGCGATCCTTCCAGAACAAGTCGGGCGACGGCCCACCGTACCAGGCGTTGGCGTATCCGTATCGATACGGGCCGTAGTAGCCGTAGGGACTGGCGTAGGCGCCGTAGGGACTCTGCCGCACCTGAAAGTGGATGCTCACGTTCTCGGCGGGGCGGTAGGCCACCTCGGCGTTGCGCAGGAAGACGCGCATGTTCTGCTCCTGCCGGCCCAGGCCGTTGCCGAAGGGCGAATAGGCCACGCTCAGATCCACGCGGGCGGCCAGCTTGTCGTTGAACTGCCACGCCATCGTGTTGGTGTACATCCCCAGCGACGAGGTGTTGCCTGCAAACGAGCCGACGGACATCTCGTAGGTGTGGCTCATCTTGAAGTGCGCCGGGTTGAAGAGCGTGTTGAGCAGAAAGCCCGCAGTCCCGGTGTCGTAGAGCTTGCTGGGCGCCCGCTGCTCGGCCACTGCGCCGCGCAATTGCGCCTGCGCCGGCATCGCAATCCCCAGGAAAGCGACCAGGCACAGCAGAGACAGCGTCTTACGCATGGGAGTGTTTGCTTGATGAGAAGGCGGAAGGTCCAGTATAGAACGAGCGGCTGCCTTTGTCAATACAAAAGCGCAAGCGTTTTGTTCTGCCTCGCCGGCAGGTAAAAAATAGCGGATTTGTGCGGCCCGCCTGCGCGCCGGCGAAACCCTTTCGCAGGATCCGGGGTCCGTTGTACGCGCCCCCGGCGGCGGCAGGGTCCCTCGCAGATCGACACCCTGAGGCCGGGCCGCCGCATCGAACCCCCGACCACGCCTCCCGGACTATGCCCGAGCCTCCCGTCATCCTGGCCATCGAAAGCTCGTGCGACGACACGGCGGCGGCGGTCGTGGCCGGGGGCCGGCTGCGCGCCAACGTCGTCTCGTCGCAGGACGTGCACCTGGCCTACGGCGGCGTGGTGCCCGAACTGGCCTCGCGCGACCACCAGCGCCTCATCGTGCCCGTCGTGACGCAGGCGATGACGCAGGCCGGCGTCGACAAAGCGGACCTCGACGCCGTGGCCGTCACCTACGGGCCGGGGCTGGCCGGCTCGCTGCTCGTCGGGTTGAGCTTTGCCAAGGCGCTGGCGCTGGGCCTGGGTGTGCCGCTCGTGGGCGTCAACCACCTCGAAGGACACATCTACTCGGTCTTCATCGAGGACGGGCCGCCCTTTCCCTACCTGTGCCTCGTCGTCTCGGGCGGCCACACGCAACTGGTCTACGTCGAGGACGGCTTCCGGCTGAGGCTGCTGGGCCAGACGCGCGACGACGCCGCCGGCGAAGCCTTCGACAAGGTAGCCAAGCTGCTGGGCCTGGGCTATCCCGGCGGCCCTAAAATCGACGCGCTGGCGCAGCAGGGCGATCCCGCCTTCCACGCCTTCCCCCGCACGCTCGCCGGCGAGGCCGGGTACGACTTCTCGTTCAGCGGCCTGAAAACGTCGGTGCTCTACTTCCTCAACAGGTTCTCCGAAGCCGAGCGCGCCGCCTTCCTCGACGAGCACCTGGCCGACCTGTGCGCCGCCTTCCAGCAGGCCGTCGTAGACGTGTTGATCGACGCGCTACGCCGGGCCGTCGGCCAGACGGGCGCGCGGCACGTGGCCGTGGTGGGCGGCGTCTCGGCCAACACCGCCCTGCGCGCCGCCGCCGAGGCGCTGGCGCACGAGGCAGGCTTCACGCTCTACCTGCCGCCGCTACGCTACTGCATGGACAACGCCGCCATGATTGCCGTCACCGCCCACTTCAAGCTCGCCGCCGGCCTCACCAGCCCGCTGACGCTGACGGCGCAGCCCGGCCTCGCGCTCGGCTAGCCCCACGCGCCTTCCACCGCCGCGCGTCGTACCTTGGTGTTCGACGAGATGACGAGATGACGAGACGACGAACCGACGAGACGACGAGAAGCCTTTTCGTCCATACGCCCACTCGTACCCTCGTCCACACGTAACGCCCCGCTCATGCTGATCGAAACCCTGCGCAACTCGCTGGCCCGCTTCGAGGACGCCGTCCCGACGGTCCCGGAGGCCCCGACCGAGGCCGACCTGCGGCCCTGGCGCGACCGCATCGACGAGATCGACCGGGTCATCCTGCATCTGCTCAACGAGCGGTCTCGCTGCGCCAACGCCATCGGCCACATCAAGAAGAAGCTGAGCCTGCCCGTCTACGCGCCGCGCCGCGAGGAGGAAGTCATCCAGAACGTGCTCGGCGCCAACCGGGGGCCGCTGCCCGACGAGGCCGTCCGCCGCCTCTTCGAGCGCGTCATCGACGAGACGCGCTCGCTCGAACGGCAGAAATACCAGGACGAACCTGACGCCTGAACAAACGTTCATCCGTTTCATCTACCAAAGATCGAAAGAGAGAGACAGGACCTCGCCCGACGCCAGGGCTGCCGTCGCATCGCTTCGATCCCGCCGACCCTGCCCCTCGCTGTTCATGTCGAAGAAGCTGCTCCGCATCGGCTTGATCCTCGCCCTCGCCGGCCTGCTGGCGGGCGGCGTCGGGGCGTGGCTCATGTTCGGCCCCAACACGCCGGACTACGAAGGCACGCGAAGCGTCAAGATCCCGCCCGGCGCGGGCTTTGCCTCGGTGGTCGATTCGCTGGAGGCCGGCGGCGTGCTGGCCTCGCGCGGCACCTTCGCCCTGATGGCAAACCTGACGGGCTGGGGCAGCCAGATCAAGGCCGGGCACTACGCCTTCGAGCGCGGGCGCTCGAACTACGACCTGCTCAACTCCCTCCGCAAGGGCCTCCAGACGCCCATCCGCCTGACCATCCCGCCCGGCTCCCGCCCCGAAGTCGTCGCCGCCGTGGCCGGGCGCGACATGTACTTCGACGCCGAGGCGTTCCTGGCCGCCCTCCGCGATCCCGCGCTGGCCGCCGACCTGGGCACCGACACGACGCGCCTCTTCAGCTACCTGCTGCCGGAGACCTACCACGTCTACTGGCTCACCGACGCCCCGACGGTCATCCGCCGCATCAAGGAGCAGTTCGACCAGTTCTACACCGACGCCATGCGCCGCCGGGCCGACAGCCTGGGCCTCTCGACCGACGACGTGCTGAGCCTGGCCGCCATCGTCGAGTGGGAGACCAGCGTGGAGGCCGAGAAGGCGCGCATCGCGGGCGTCTACCTCAACCGGCTGCGGCGCGGCTGGCCGCTGCAGGCCGATCCCACGGTGCAATACGCCATCCTCCAACGCGAAGGCCAGAAACGCCGCCTGCTCTACAGCGACTACGACCTGGCGCATCCCTACAACACGTACCGCTTCCAGGGCCTGCCGCCCGGCCCCGTCACCAACCCCTCGCCCTCGTCCATCCGCGCCGTCACGGGCGCCGAGGGGCACAACTACATGTTCTTCGTCGCCAGCCCGGAGGGCGGGCACATGTTCAACACCACGCTGGCCGGCCACAACCGCGACGCCGCCCGCTTCCACCGCTACATGCAAGCACAACGCCAGCAGCAGGGCAACTGAGGGTGGCAAGCACAGGGGTTAGAAGAAAAAGCTCACGCCGACGACGAACTGGTTCTGCACCACCTCCTCGTCGATGAGCAACGTGGCGTCCTGGCGCGGGCCGAGGCTGTCTTCGGGATAGGCAGAGTAGGCCGTGTCGAAGCGGCCCTGCATCCAGCCGAAATCGACCTGGAACTGGTTCTGGAAGCGATAGCCGATGCCTGCGGAGAAGAACAGCTTGGCGCGGTCCAGCTCGGAGCCGTCGCTGCGGCGCGGCGCCACGTCGAGGGGGTCGGGCCGGTAGGCGAAGCCGCCGCGCAGCATCAGGTCGTTCAGCCGGTATTCGACGCCCAGGCGCGTGTTGAGCACCGCCTGGTAGTCGTCTGCGATGGCCCGGTTGAGATCGTCGAAGAAGAGGCGATCCGCCCTGGCATCGAGTTCGAGCTGGCTCCAATCGACGTACTCTAGATCGCCCATCACGGTGACGTTGGCGGCGTTGAAGCCGATGCCGAGGCCCAGGCGCCACGGGGTCTGGATCTCGTACTCGAACTGGCCGCTGCCCACATCGCTGGGGCTGTCGCCGTAGCTGAGCGAGCCGCCGATGTCGAAGAACGTGGTGTACTCGGCGCCAAAGTCTTCGTTGACGGTGTAGTAGGTGGGCGTCTCGAGCGTCAGGCCCAGGCGCACGTTGGACGCCACGTCGG
>JBFGTT010000296.1:0-5267 GCA_041565995.1 Rhodothermales bacterium | reverse complement strand
CGCGCCGGACGACGGCCCGAAGACGTGACGCTCGTGGGCATCACGAAGACGTTTCCGCCCGAAGCCGCCGCCGCCGCCCGACGGGCCGGGCTGCATGACTTCGGCGAGAACCGCGTGCAGGAACTCGTGGCGAAGGCCGCCGCGCTGCCGGGCGAAATCCTCGGCGGCGACCTGCGCTGGCACATGGTCGGCCACTTGCAGCGCAACAAGGCCCGCGACGTGGTGGCCTGCGCCGACCTGTTCCACGCACTCGACAGCCTGCGCCTGGCCGAAGAGCTCGGCCGCCGCGCTGCCGAAGCCGGGCGCTTGATGCCCTGCCTCGTGCAGGTCAACGTATCCGGCGAGGCCAGCAAGTTCGGCCTCGACCCGGACCAGACCCTCGCCATGCTCGACCGCCTCGCCCCCTACGAAAACCTGCGCGTGCTGGGCCTGATGACCCTGGCTGCCCCCGCCGACGACCCCGAAACGGTGCGCCCGCAGTTCCGCCTGCTCCGCGACCTCTTCGAGGCCTGCCGGGGCCGGGGCGCCCCCTGCGTCGAGATGCGCTATCTCTCGATGGGCATGAGCGGGGACTTCGAGGTAGCCATCGAAGAGGGCGCTACCCACGTGCGCCTCGGCACGGCCCTCTTCGGCCCCCGCACCGCCTGACGCTCCCCGGTCCATCCCCCCGAAACGTATTATCTCCAATAACCTCACGCCAGACAGCCCGGCTGCACAGGCCGGGTTCCAGTTCGTCCATCAACCCATCGGAAGCATGAAAATTTCTCCGCTCGACATCAAAAAGCAGGAGTTTGCCCGGTCGTTGCGCGGCTACGACCTGGAGGAAGTGCAGGCGTTTCTGGACATGCTGGCCGGCCAGTGGGAGGAGATGCTGGCCGATCAGCGCCGCGCCGACGACAAGGTGCGCGAACTCCAGGACAAGCTCGAACACTACCGGCGCGTCGAGGAGGCGCTGCAAGAGGCCCTGCATACGGCCCGCGAAGGCTCGAAGCAGGCCCTGGAGAACGCCAAGCAGGAAGCCGCGCTGATCGTCAAAAAAGCCGTCGGTGAGGCCGAAGACCTCACGCGCAGCGCCCTGCTCCAACGCGACGTGCTCTTGCAGGAGGTCGATCAACTAAACGGGCGGCGCGACGAGATCGTGGCCCGGTTGCGGGCCTTCCTGCTCTCGGAGGTGGAGATCCTCTCGCACTTCGAAGAACGCGAATGGCCGGGAGCCGAGCGCCCGAAGCCGGAGGTGGCTGCCGTGGACCCTACGTTGACCACGGGTCCCGCCCTGCTGCCAGCACTGGGGCCCGTGGTCGGAGACCGGGAAGCAAAAACGGGGCGGTTGCCCGAACTGGAAGCGCTTGAGCCGCCGCCCGCCGCGCCCTTCGACGTCGACGGGCTGGAGGCGGTGTTGCAGGACGCGCCCGCCACGGAGCCGGCGGCCGAAGCCGCCGCCGCCGAGCCTGTGGACATCGTGATCGAAGAGATGGCCGTCGAAGAGATCGGGGCGGACCGGGAGATCGTGGCCGAAGAAGAGACGGGGTCCGCCGAGGAGATCGTGGCCGAGGAGGTGGTGGCCGAGGAGGTGGTGGCCGAAGAGGTGGTCCAGGAGGAGGCGCCGGTGGAAGCGGCGGTGGCTGAAGAACCCCTGGCTGAAGAGATGGTGGCCGAAGAAGAGGCGCCGGTGGAAGCGGCGGTGGCCGAGGAGGAGACGCCGGTAGCGGCGTCGGACGAACCGTTCGCCGAAGCGCCGATAGAGATCGAGGTCGAAGGGCCGACGGAGGAAGCGGCTGCGACCCACGAAGCGGCCGCGCAGGACGCCGCCGCGCTGGAGCCGTTCTACGTCGAAGAAGAACCGCTCCACTTCAAGTTCTTCGAGCCGAACGACCAGGGGGGCGTCAGCTTTTTCGAGGAGGCCGCCGCCGAGCGCGACGTGCGCTTCGCCCCCGGCGCCGAGATGACGCGCCGCCACGACGACCGGCCCCCGATGGACGACACCTGGATCGTCCGGCCCGCCGCCTCGCCCGAAAAGACCTCCGTCAAGCAGGGCGCCGCCAAAGACGACCTGACGGCCTCTTCGGAAGAGATCGAAAAGATCCGGCGCATCCTCAACGATTTAGATTGAAGCAGGGAGTTGCAACTGAGCCGTTGATTGTTGAAAATGCGAGGGGAGCAACCTGCCGCCCGGTTGGGGGTTGGAGTCCTCCCTCGCTCGTTTGTTGTGTTCAACGATCCACGTCGCAGTACGTCTCCCATGTCCGATTCCGTCTCTGAGCAGGTTCCCTCCGCCGATGCGGCCACCTACCGTGCGCAGGTAGAGGCGGCCGCCGGGGCCATCGCCGCCGCCATCGACCTGAGGCCGCGCCTCGGCATCATCCTGGGCACCGGCCTGGGCAAGCTCGCCGAAGAGATCGACGTGCGCGCGAGCGTCGCCTACGACGACATCCCGCACTTTCCCATCTCGACGGTCGAGTCGCACCACGGGCGTTTGCTCTGCGGGCACCTGCGCGGCGTGCCCGTGCTGGCCATGCAGGGGCGCTTCCACCTCTACGAAGGCTACGGCCCGCAGCAGGTCACCTTCCCCGTGCGGGTGCTGGCGACGCTGGGCGTCGAGACGCTGCTGGTCTCAAACGCCGCCGGCGGCATGAACCCGCACTACCGGCGCGGCGACCTGATGCTGCTCACCGACCACATCAACCTGCAGGGCGTCAACCCGCTCGTGGGGCCGAACGTAGAGGCCTGGGGGCCGCGCTTCCCCGACATGAGCGAGCCGTACGACCCGGCGCTACGCCGCCTGGCCGAGGAGCGCGCCCTCGCGCTGGGCATCAAGCTGCAGCAGGGCGTCTACGTGGCCGTGACGGGGCCGAACCTCGAAACCAAAGCCGAGTATCGGTTTCTGCGGGCCATCGGCGCCGACGTGGTGGGCATGAGCACCGTGCCCGAGGTGATCGTCGCGCGGCACATGGACCTGCGCGTGCTGGCCTTCTCGGTGATCACCGACGAGTGCTTCCCCGACGCCCTCGAACCGGTGACGCTCGAGGCGGTGCTGGCCGCCGCTGCCGAAGCCGAGCCTAAGCTGACCGCCCTGATGGCCGCCGTCGTCGAAGCCCTCGGCGAGGCCGAGGTCGTCCAGGGCGGCTAAGCCGGGGGATTGGTTATCGGGAAATCGTAATTTGTAAATGGTCGGGCGTAGCGCCATCCCCCACCGTTTTCCGTTTCCGGTTTTCCGTTTCCGGTTTTCCTTGCTCAACGAAGGGGTTGCCTTATGTCTGCCGATTCTTTTTTTGACGACGAAGCCTGGGACGAAGAGCGCTGGGAAGCGTTTCTGCGCGACAACGACAAGCGCGTAGATCGCTACATGGATCTCATCTTCCAATTCATGCACGACCATCCCCGCCCCGAGGCCGCCGACCCCTCCGCCTTCGACGCCTGGAAAGCGGCCCTGCGGAGCTTCCTCCGGGACAAAGGATGGCGCCGCGAAGACATCAGCCTGCCCTTCCTCTGGCTCGAAGAAGAGCACGCCGAAGACGCCGCCGAGGACGACGCCCTCGAAGACGACGCCCTCTTCTTCGAGGACGACGCCTTCGAGGACGACGCCTTCGAGGACGACTTCGACGACCTCGAACGGCTGCCCCTGTACCGCCGCGCCCTCGATTTCGCCGACGAGGTGATGGACTGGGCCGAGGCGCTCGCCGGCGGCGAGAAGGACAGCACGCTGGTTCACTTCTGCCTGCACGCGGGCCAGGTGGCGGCCAACATTGCGCGAGGGCACGGCATCGGGCGCGAACGCGACGCGCTCGGCGGCAACATCGCCTGCGCCAAGCGAGGCCTGGCCGACGCCAACGCCGCGCTCGACCTGCTGCGCCAGATGAAACGCGCCTCGTACATGGACGCGGCCACCTACCGCCGCCTCTACGAGCACGCCTTCGAACTGCGCAACCAGCTCGGCCTCTACGTCCAGGAACTCCGCGACCAGTTCAACCTGGGGATCGATTGATGAAGCGATTCGACGAAGTCAGGCAGTTCGACCATCCGGCCCTGGAGCGCGAGATCCTGGCCTGGTGGCAGGCGCACGGGATCTTCAAAAAGAGCATCGCGCAGCGCCAGGGGGCGCCGGCCTACACCTTCTACGAAGGCCCACCGACGGCCAACGGGCGGCCCGGCATCCACCACGTGATGGCCCGCGCCATCAAGGACATCTTCTGCCGCTATCACACCATGAAGGGTTTCCGCGTCGAGCGCAAGGGCGGCTGGGACACCCACGGCCTGCCCGTCGAGATCGAGGTGGAGAAGCGCCTGGGCCTCGAGAGCCGCGCCCAGGTCGAAGCCTACGGCATCGCCCGCTACAACGACGCCTGCCGCCGCAGCGTCCTCGAATACAAGGAAGACTGGGACGACCTGACGCGCCGCATGGGCTACTGGGTCGATCTCGACCATCCCTACCTCACCTTCCAGAGCCAGTACATCGAGAGCGTCTGGTGGCTCTTGAAGCAGATCTACGACAAGGGGCTGCTCTACCAGGGCTACAAGATCCAGTGGTACAGCCCCGGTTCGGGCACCGTGCTCTCCTCGCACGAGGTCAGCCTCGGCTACCGGGAGGTGCAGGACCCCAGCGCCTACGTCCGCTTTCGCCTCGAAGACGAGCGCGAGACGGCGTTGCTGGCCTGGACGACGACGCCCTGGACGCTCGTCTCCAACGCCGCCCTGGCCGTCGGCCCCGACGTCGAGTACGTCAAGATCCGGCACGACGACCCGCACCTCGGCCCGGAATGGCTCGTCCTGGCCAGGGACCGCCTCGACGTGATCAAAGGGGACTACGAGGTGGCGGCGACGTACCGGGGGCGCGACCTCGTCGGCCTGCGCTACACGCCCCTCTTTGACTACTTCACCGACGCCTTCGGCGAGACGGCCTGGCGCGTCATCGAGGCCGACTTCGTCTCGACCGACGAGGGCACCGGCATCGTCCACATCGCCCCGGCCTTCGGCGCCGACGACTACGACGTGGGCCTGCGTGAGGGGCTGCCGCTGCTCAACCCCGTCACCCCCGAAGGCACCTTCACCGCCGCCGCCACGCTCGTGGCGGGCGATTGGTTTAAGGATGCCGACAATAAAATTATCCACGATCTGAAGGATCGCGGCCTGCTCTACCGCCGAGAGACCTACCTGCACAACTACCCGCACGACTGGCGCAAGGGCACGCCGCTGATCAGCTATCCCGTCGAAAGCTGGTTCATCCGCACCACGGCCATCAAGGACCGCCTCATCGCGCTCAACGACACGAT
>JBFGTT010000295.1:0-5274 GCA_041565995.1 Rhodothermales bacterium | reverse complement strand
GGCCGCGAAGGGCTGCTGCAAGGCTTCCTCGGCCACTACGTCTTCGAACTCTGCATCGACCACCTGCGCAGGCAGGGCAAAGGTGTCGATTGGGGCTACGGCTATCATTTTTCGAAGAGAGACCGCATGGTTGCGCCGCGCGCCGAGGGGGCGTTGCGAGCGACCCTCGCGCGGCGGTGCGACGAAGCGGCGGCGCGCCTGTTGCCTGCCTTCCTGGCGGGCCTCGACGAAACAGACCCCGAGCAGGCCGTGGCGCGTCTGCGCGGCGGCTTCGAGGCGGCCTTCGGCGTGCTGCCTCCGGAGGCGTCCCCGCAGCCGGCGTCCGACGGGCCGTTCGTCAACGTCGTCGTCGGGACCCGGTCGCTGGCCCGCGTCGGAGCCTTTGGCGCCGTGGATGCGAAGGCGACGCGCCTGCTGCTGCACGCGAAGCGCCCCAACGTTTCGTTTTCCTTCGGCGGGATCGAGGATACGCTGGGGCGGCCCCTCCATTCGCTCGTGAAAGACCTGCTCGACCTCGGCGTGGCGGTCTACATGGCGGATCGGTACACCCGGCGGGCGCAGCACCTGGGACGCCGCCTGGGCCTTTTCATGCCCGTGCGGCACGCCCGGCTCTGGAACGCCGCGCAGGAGGAGGTCGCCGCCGCCATCGCCTGCCTGGGCCGGGATCACGTCAGCGTCCACTTCGCCAAGCGCAAGGAAGTCGCCCAACCCGTCGCCTTCGCCCTCGCTGCCGACCGGCGGTGCGTGTGCCTGTTCTCGGGCGGCCTCGACAGCCTGGCCGGGGCCGTCTGGGCACTGGACAGCGGCCTGGATCCCCTCTTTGTCAGCCAGTATGCCAACACGCAACTCTCCGGCATCCAGAAGGCCCTCATCGGTCAGTTGGAAGAACGCTACGGGCGGGCGCTTCGGCACGTCGGGGTCTACGTCAACAAGTCGTCGAGTAAGAGGGCCAGGTACCGGCTCGGTTCGGCGCCCCGTTCGGTGATGGCGCAGCATCTGCGCTCCTTCCTGTTCCTGGCCCTCGGTGCCGGGGTCGCGGTGCAGGAAGGCATCGGCACGGTCTATCTCTTCGAGAACGGCCCGGTGGCGCTCAACCCGTTGTTTTCCGAGGCGCGGGCCAACACGCACACGGCCCATCCGCACGTGCTGGCGCGGTTCCAGGCCCTCGTCGAAGCCGTCTTCGGCGTGAAGCTGCGCATCGAGAACCCGTTTGTTTATCTGACCAAAGGCGAGGTGGCCGGCTTACTGGCGAGGCCGGCGCTACGCGGCCTGGCCGCCGGGACGAATTCGTGCTGGAACTGGTTCAAAGTGCCCCTCCTGGCCCAGCAAGCGGGCCGGACGGCGTCTCCGGCCACGCACGACGGGACCTGCCTCCCGTGCCTCGTGCGACGGGCGGCCATGCACCGCGCGGGCCTCTGGGACGACGACGCGTCCTACCTCGTCGACGTCTTCGCGCAGTATCCCGCCCTCAGGCAAGACACCAAAGTCGACATCGCCGACTACCTCCGGTTCTGCCGGAACGTGCAGGCGTTGGACGACGCCGGCCTGCTGCTCCTGGCTCCGGACCTGTCGGTGTGCGAGGCCGGCGCCGACGCCCGAAAACTCGTCGAGATGTACCGGGCGCACGCTTCCGAAGTGCTGCGTTGTTTCCGGGCGCGGGCGAACCCTGCCTTTCGGCAGGCCTTTGCCCCGGTGCTC
This sequence comes from Rhodothermales bacterium, assembly GCA_041565995.1. Lineage (GTDB taxonomy): Bacteria > Bacteroidota > Rhodothermia > Rhodothermales > JBFGTT01 > JBFGTT01. The sequence continues at coordinate 3,576 of JBFGTT010000295.1, read as the reverse complement.
GGACGGGCGCGGAGCGGCAGGGCGCGCCGCACCCGCCCCGAAAGGTCGAGGCGGCAGCGCCGGCGTACGGCGTGAGGGTCGGCGGGGCGGCGTCCCGTCCGGCGGAGGTTTGCGTTGCGTCGCCGGGCGCGTATCTTCCCGGCGGTCTCTACGCAGAAACGTCGGCGCAGGATGGATCCGGAAATCAGCGGCCTGCTTGCCACCGAGATCAGCCTGAAGCAGTTGGTCTTGATGGAGGTGGCCCTGCCCCGCCTCGAACCCTTTCGCTCGGCCCTCGGAGAGCGCCGCCGACGGCAGGCGTTGTTCGTGCACTGGACCGACCGGGACGGCGCCTGGGGCATCGGCGAGTGCTCCTGCCGCCCCGACCCCTACTTCAACGGCGAGTTCGTCGAGGGCGCCGTCTGCGTGCTGCGCGATTACGTCTTCCCGCACCTGCCCGGCCACGGCACGTTCGGCGCGGTGGTCGAGGTGGCCGAGAAGGTGCGCGGCTGGAACTTCACCGTCGCGGCCCTGCTCGATGCCGCCGGCGACCTGATGCGCCGCAAAGGGCTGCCCGACGGCCTGGATGGCTGGCCCGAAGCGCCGCTGCCGCGCGTGCCCGTCGGCGTCTCGCTGCCGCTGTTCGAGACGGAAGACGAAGCGGTGCGGCGCGTAGAGCAGGCCGTCGCGGCGGGCTATCGACGGGTCAAGTTGAAGGTGGCGCCGGGGATGGCGCTCGCCACGCTCTCGGCGGTGCGTAGCGCCTTCCCCGCGCTCTACCTGGGCTTCGACGCCAACGGCAGCCTCGGCGAGGCCGACGGGCCGTTGCTCGACGCGCTGGCGGCGCTCGCGCCGGACGTCCTCGAACAGCCCTTCGCGCCGGGACGGCTCGACCTCTGCGCGGCCCTCAAAGCGCACCGCCCCGCCCTGCGGCTCTGCCTCGACGAGAGCATCGGCGGGTTGGGCGACTTGATGACGGCGCATCGCCTCGGCGCGCTGGACGAGCTGAACCTCAAGCCCGGACGCGTCGGCGGACCGCTGGCGACGTTGCGTATCTTGCGCTATTGCGCGGCGCATCGGCTCCCGGCCTGGGTCGGCGGCATGTTCGAGACGGGCGTCGGGCGGGCGGCCAACCTGCGCGTGGCGGCCCGCCTGCCGGAGGCGCGCGCGCACGACCTAAGCCCGCCCCGGCGCTACCTCGCCGCCGACGTGGTCACGCCGCCGCTGGAGATGGACGCGCAGGGCACCGTCCCCCTCGCCGGCGAACGCCCGGTGACGCTCGACGAGGCGGCCCTCGAACGCTTCTGTACCCGGCGGATTGTTCTGACGAAAACGTAGCACCTTTGCTTTGCTGGATTATCTGATCACGGGCGCGGCGGTCTACGACGGCGTGCGCGTCGAACCGCAACGCTGCGCCGTCGGCATCCGGGGGCAGGCCATGGCCTACGTCGGCCCGGCGTCCGGCGCCCCGAAGGCCCGGCGCGTGATTGACGCTTCGGGGCACTACCTCTGCCCCGGCTTCATCGACACGCACGCCTCTACGGGCCTCGGCTACCGGTTCCCCCACGCCGGCGACAACAAGCTCTTCCAGGGCGTCACCACCGAGGTCATCGGCAACTGCGGCACCTCCACCGCGCCCGTCGGCGAGCGCCTGGTGCCCACGATGGAGCGCCTGGCCGGCGAGATCGGCTTTACGTTCGACTGGCGCACCCTCGGCCAGTGGTTCGACGGCGTGGCGGCCTACGGGCTGCCCTTCAACGTGGGCACCTTCGTCGGCCACAGCACGCTGCGGGCGGGCGTCTGCGCCGACGCGCAGCAGGTCACCCGCCGCGAGATCGACCAGATGGGCAAGCTGCTCGACCAGGCGATGCGCGAGGGGGCGCTGGGGCTTTCGACCGGCCTGGTCTACGCCCCCGGCAGCTTCGCCGAGACGCAGGAGATCGTCGACCTGGCGCGCATCGCCGCCCGGCACGACGGCCTCTACGTGAGCCACGTCCGCGACGAACGGCAGGACCTGGAAGCCTCCATCGACGAGGCCGTCGAGATCGGGCGGGCCGCCGGGCTGCCGGTGCTGGTGAGCCACCTCAAGGCCGCCGAACGGCCCAACTGGGGCAAGATCCCCGGCGTGATCGAGCGCATCGAAGCCGCCCGCGCACGGGGCACGGCCATCACCTTCGAAGTCTATCCCTACACGGCTACTTCGACGAAGCTGCGCACCTTCATCCCCAAGGCCGCCCTCGGCGACGGCGTCGATGGGATGGTCGAGAAGCTTAAGACCGAGGCGTGGCGACGGCGCAGCGCGGACTGGCTCCGCAAGCGCGGCACCGACTTCGGCGCGATGGTGCTGATCACCGAGAGCGTCCCCGGCGCCGCAGGCAAGAGCATTCGGCAGGTGGCCGAGGCGCGCGCACAAGACCCCGCCCACATGGCCATCGACATCCTGCTGGCCGACCCCGACGCCTGGATCGTCTATCACTGCATCGGCGAGGAGGACCTGGACGCGGCCATCCTATGGCCCAACTCGATCATCGCCAGCGATTCGTGGAGTTATCCCGTCAACGCGCCCCGGCAGATCGGCCAGCCTCATCCTAGAACCTACGGCGCCTTCACGCGGTTTTTAGAGCGCTACGCCCTCCGCACGCCGCGCATCCCCTTCGGCCACGCCGTGCGCAAGATCACCTCGCTGCCGGCCCATTGGCTGAAGCTGCCCCGGCGGGGACGCATCGCCAAGGGCTGTTTTGCGGACCTGGTGGTGCTCGATCCGAAGCGCGTGCGCGAGCGGGCAACCTTCGAGGATCCGCGACGATTCAGCCAGGGCACGGCGTACGTCTGGGTCAACGGCACGCTCATGCTCGAAGGCGGCACGCTGCACGAACACCGCCCCGGCCACCTCATTCGAAAGACGCATGGAAGATAAGCTGACGGTCTCGGCGCAGCCCGGCCAGGAAAACCTGGCCCTCCGCGACGCCACGCTCGACGACGCGGCGGTCATCGCCGAGATCTACAACGAGACGATCCGTACCGGCTACGGTACGATGGATGCCGAGCCGAAGACCGACGCCGACATCCGCGCGCAGATGGAGGGCTTCACGAAGCGGGAGGCCTACCTGCTGCTCGAACGCGACGACGCCGTGGTGGGATGGGGCGTCATCAAGCGCTACAGCGACCGCCCCGGCTACCGCTTCTGCTGCGAAACGTCGGTCTACCTGCGCCATGCGGAGCTTCGCAAAGGCTACGGCTCGTACATCAAGCGCGCCGTGATCGACCGTTGCAAGGCCTACGGCTACCATCACCTCGTCGCCAAAATCTGGGCCAGCAACACGGCCAGCATCGAATACAACAAAAACTTCGGCTACGAACTCGTCGGCATCCAGAAAGAGATCGGCTACATGAACGGACGCTGGCAGGACGTCGCCCTGATGCAACTCGTCCTCGCCGACGTGCCGCCCCATATCCCCGAAAAGTGAGCGCCCTTTGTCTTTCATTTTCGCACCTATGAACCCTGACTCTCCACTCAACCGCAAACTACGTGATGGAACAGCCAAAAACCAACGAGCAAACGACACCCTTCGACGTGGCACTGGAAGCCCTGATGGG
>JBFGTT010000294.1:0-5274 GCA_041565995.1 Rhodothermales bacterium | reverse complement strand
GCCTGCTCAGATCGTCCATTCGTCGTGGACGATGCCGACGAGGTACCAGGCGCCGTCGTGGCGTTCGAAGACCAGGCGGAGGCTGCCCCAGTCCATGCCGCCGTACTCGTCGCTGCCGGGCACGTGGTACTCGACGAAGGCTGTCTCCGTCCCGGCGTACGCCTCTTCGATATTGCTGAGGGTGTTGCCGGCGCCCATGCGCTCGTCCGGTGCGCCGCGCCGGGCTTTCTGGTAGGGCTTGTTGTAGATGAACCGCTCGAAGTAGGCCTCGAAGGGCAGCGTGATAGGCTCGCCGGTGCCGTCGTAGGCACCCCATTCGTAGACGGTGGTGTCGGCGGCGAGGCGGGCTACCTGCTGGCGCGAGAGGACCACGTCGGCGGTGGTATCGACGTAGGCGTAGGGGGTAAAGCGGACGCCGTGGGTGGGATGGACCAGGGCGGCGAGGGCCGCGAAGTCCTGCCGCGCCAGTGCGGCCACGGCGCTGTCGGCGCGGGCCGGGAGGGGCGCTGCCGGGGCGGCCTCCGGCGAGGCGGCTTCGCGCTCGGCGGCGCCGTCGGCGCAGGCGGCTACGAGCAGCGCCAGCAGGAGGAGGGAAAGGATCAACCAGGAGTTACGTACGCGCATCGTGCATCTGCCGTCTATTCCAGAAAGACCAGCGGTCGTTGAAAACCTCGACGCGAACGCGCTACCCGGCTCCCAGGTTCATTCCCCATTCCCGGCAGCGGCGGCGGGATGCTTCGGACGGTTGGCGTATTTTTCCGTACTTTGCGCTGCCAGGTTTTAGCGGACAGCGGTCAGCGGTCAGCTAAAAGAGCGATCAGCCGTCAGCGGTCAGCTAAAAGAGCTTCAAGCTGATCGCTGCTGCCTGCGGCGTTTCGATCACCAAGATTGCCGAGCGTCCATGCATCGACATATTCCTGCTCTCGCCTTCGTGCTGCTCTTTTGCTGCGCCGGCGTCGCGCACGCGCAAGTGGAGGAGGCCCCCACCCGCGCCGAGGGCGAGGGTCCCTTCGTGCGGCTCGTGCTGCGCGGCGGCATCCTCATCGACGGCACCGGCGCGCCGCCCATCGGCCCGGTGGACATCGTCGTCGAAGGCGGGCGCATCGCCGAGATCAAGAACGTCGGCTACCCCGGCGCGGCGATCCGCGAGGAAGACCGCCCCGCGCCGGGCGACCGCGAACTCGACGTGACGGGGATGTACGTCCTGCCCGGCTTCGTGGATCTGCACGGCCACATCGGCGGCACGGCGCAGGGCACCCCGGCGGAGTACGTCTTCAAGCTCTGGATGGCCCACGGCATCACCACCATCCGCGACCCCGGCAGCGGCAACGGCATCGAATGGACGCTGGCGCACAAGCGCAAGAGCGACGCCAACGAGATCACCGCCCCGCGCATTGCAGCCTACGCCGGCTTCGGCAGCGGCTGGGACCGGCCCGTCACCACGCCCGACGAGGCCCGCGCGTGGGTGCGCTTCGTCGCCGAGCAGGGCATGGACGGCATCAAGTTCTTCGGCGCCCCGCCCGAAATCCTCACCGCCGCGCTCGACGAGGCCCGGCAGCAGGGCCTGCGCACCACGATGCACCACGCCCAGCTGCACGTCACCCGGATGAACGTCTTGCAGTCGGCCAGCCTGGGCCTCAACGCGATGGAGCACTGGTACGGCCTGCCCGAAGCCCTCTTCACCGACCGCATCGTCCAGCACTACCCGCTCGACTACAACTACCTCAACGAGCAGCACCGCTTCGGCCAGGCCGGGCGCCTCTGGCAGCAGGCCGCGCCGCCCTTCAGCGCGCACTGGAACGCCGTCATGGATTCGCTCCTCGCGCTCGACTTCACGCTCGACCCGACGTTTAACATCTACGAAGCCAGCCGCGACGTGATGCGGGCCATGCGCGCCGAGTGGCACGACGACTACACGCTGCCCTCGCTCTGGGAATTCTACCGCCCCAACCGCCGCGCCCACGGCTCCTACTGGTTCTACTGGACGACCGAAGACGAGGTGGCCTGGCGCGAGAACTACCGCCTCTGGATGACCTTCGTCAACGAGTACAAGAACCGGGGCGGGCGCGTCACCGCCGGCAGCGATTCGGGCTTTATCTACCAACTCTACGGCTTCGCCTACGTCCGCGAGCTGGAACTGCTGCGCGAGGCCGGCTTCCACCCGCTTGAAGTCGTCTGGAGCGCCACGCTCAAGGGCGCCGAAGCCCTGGGCCGCGACGACGAGGTAGGCAGCATCCAGGTGGGCAAGAAGGCCGACTTCGCCATCGTGCCGGTCAACCCGCTGGAGAACCTCAAGGCACTCTACGGCACCGGCGCGCTCAAGCTCGACGACGAGACGGGCACCGTCGGGCGCGTCGGCGGCGTCCGCTGGACCATCAAGGACGGCATCCTCTACGACGCCCGTCAACTCCTGGAGGACGTGCGCGCGATGGTGGCCCGCGCCAAGGCCGAGGCGGGCCTGCCCCCCGGCCCGATGCCCGTCGAGACGACGCCGGAGATCAGCGCGCCGGGGCATTGAGACGTGTGGACGTGAAAGAAAAAAATCGTCCATACGTCCCTACGTTCTCTCGTCCCTACGTTTCATCCACCGAGGCACGCACTTCGCGGCTAAGAAACCGGCCTGCACCGTGGCGCATCCGCTCGCCTGCGACCACCTCGTCTACGCCGTTCCCAACCTGGCGGAGGGGATCGACGCCGTCGAAACGTTGCTGGGGGTGCGGCCGGCGCCGGGCGGGCAGCATCCGGGCTGGGGCACGGCGAATGCACTGCTGGCGCTGGGGCCGGGCGTCTACCTCGAAGTCATCGGCCCCGACCCGGACCAGCCGACGCCGCCGCGCCCGCGCCCCTTCGGCCTCGACCGGCTGACGCATCCGAGGCTGGCCGGGTGGGCCGTCCGGGCCGCCGACCTCGAAGCGTGGGTTCGTCGAAGCACGCGGCGGGGCTACGCGCCGGGACGCCTCCTCCCCGGCAGCCGACGCCGGCCCGACGGGGTGCTGCTGCGATGGCGGCTGGTCCTGCCCGACGATTTTCAGCTTCCCTTCGACGGGCTGATTCCCTTTTTGATCGACTGGCAGGGGTCGGCGCACCCGGCGGCTGCCGCGCCGCCGGGAGGCACCTTGCTCGACCTGCGCGCCGAGCATCCCGATCCCGACGCGCCGAAACGTCTGCTCGACGCGCTGGGCGTCGGTCTGGCCCTCACGCGCGGCCCGGCGGCCCGGTTGATCGCGGTGATCGAGCGTCCGGCAGGGCGGGTGGAACTGGCGTAGCCGCGCGGCGCCTGCCGCACATCCCCGAAAAAAACTGCCGGATCACGAAAAAAAAGCCGCCTCGGAACCCGTAAAACCCCGATACTTCGGACGCCGCCGCCCTCCCGCCCATCCGAAGGAAGCGCCATGCGCCGGGTCTTTGCGTGCCTGTTCGCCGCCGTGCTCGCCTCGGCGTGCGCGCGCCCGGCCTGCGCCCAAGCCCTCGTCGATACCGTCTACACCTGGCAGGGCTATGTGCGCACGGGCACGTGCCACCTCCGCATCTACGCCGCGCCGCCCGGCGAGGACCGCACGCGCACCGTCGTGGTCCGCGAACTGGCCGAGAACGCCGGCCCCTCGACCGTCGCCGACGCCCGCCACCTCGTCGAACTCGTAGGCCGCCATTTCGAGATCGACCCGGCGGAGGCGACCTGGGTGTTCCACTGGGGCGCCTTCAGCTTCGAAGGGGCCGGCCTGAGCCGGCGCAAAGAGTTGTTCCTGCGCGCCACCTTCCGCCGCCTCAAGAGCCAGAACCTGAGCACGCCGTCGTGGAAAGTGATCAGCCGCGAGGAGGTGGAAGCCTACACCGACCGGCAGTTTCGGTGAGGCCGGCGGCGCGCGCTCCGTCCGGGCGGCTAATGGGGTTGCGCGAGCACGTCGAGTGCGGCGCGTTCGGCGCGGGCGTAGAGGCCACGCTCGGCCACCCAGTGCTCCCGGACCGCCTCGATGCCGCCGATGGCGGTCTCCAGGGCCGCGTGGCTGGCCTCCGTCAAGAGCGGGCTGGTGCGCGCGCCGACGAGGGTGCTCCTGAGCGTCCGCAGTTCCGCGTCATAGAAGGCATCGGCGCTGCGCAGCACGGCCAGGAAGCGGGCTGCCGGCGCCGCGCCCTCCTGCGGCGTGCCGGCGGGCCCGTCGCGGAGTGCCACCAGGTCGGCGTCGATGTCGTTGAGCGTGCCCGCAGCGCTCAGCAGGTCGACCATCAGGATCGTATGCAGCGTGACGGCCTGCGTCTGCAGCCTTGCCGCTTCTTCGCGCCGGGCGGCTGCGGCCTCAGCCGCCGCCTGTTCCTTGCGGGCGCCGGCGGCGTTGAGGATGCCGGCGATGCCGGCGAGCGAGACGGAGCCGAGGGCGATGCCGCTGGCCGCCTGATCCTCGCCCGCCAGCAGCAGCCCGGTGCCCACCAGGGGCGCCAGCGCCGCCACCCCGCTGATCCACCTGCCGAGGCCGCCCCCCCTGCCGGCGTCGTCCGGCGCGGCTTCGGGTTCCGCCACGGCTATCGTGCCGGCGGCGTCGGCCAAGCTGCCGGCGAGGTCCGGCTTGTTGAGCAGATGGCCTGCGTAGGCGTCTAGCAGGGCGTCCAGCGTGGCGGGCGTCGGCGGCTGTTCGAGGGGGTCTGCGAGCGCCTGTTCGAGCGCTTCGACGGCGGCCTGCAACGCGTGGTGCGAGGAGTCCGGATCCTGCGCGCGTGCCTTCTCGATCCCGAAGAATCCGCCCGGCAGCAGGAAGCAGAGCACGGGAAGCACGCCGCACAGCCTGTGGGCAAAACGAAGAAGCCTTTGCATACGTAGCTCGTGTTGATCGACAGAAACGGCGAACGTGCCGCCGGAGTGTGCGCTCCGGAGCGGCGTGCAAGTATAGGCAGCGACGGCACTTTCTGCAAATACAGGGGGCAGAGGACGAGGGGGGCGAGAGGAGAAGGGCGGCGGCGCGTCTGTTTTTCGCTCCCCGCTCTCCGAGACGACGCCCGTGTGCAAGCGCGACGGTTTCGCTGCTCGATCCTCCTCCACCCTCGATCTTCGCTCCCCGCCCCGTGTAGGACGATTCCTACACCGCTTTCAGCCCGCGTCCGACAGAGACCCGACACGCCCGCTCCGATACTTATCCTCTACGACCAACCACAGGGGAGGTATCAGGATGGAGAAAACGTCTGCAGTGTACTTCACCGGCCGCTGGAGCGACGAAGAACGCGAGACGGTAGAGGCGGCGGCCCGCCTGGTCGAAAAAAATCAACCTTACGACCCGCTCGTGG
>JBFGTT010000293.1:0-5277 GCA_041565995.1 Rhodothermales bacterium | reverse complement strand
GCCACCGCGCACGTCCGCCGCGAGGCCGAGGCGCTGCAAGACCACCTGCGCGCCCTCGCCGACTTCGACCTGTGGTAGGCCAAAGCCCGCCTCGCCAACCAGCTCGACGCCGTCGTGCCGCACCTCAACGACGCGGGCGTGCTCGACGTCCGGCAGGGGCGCAATCCGGTGCTGCTGCTGCACTTCCAACGGCTCGCCGAGCAGGAAGGCGGCCCCCCACGCAAGGTCGTCCCGCTCGACCTGGCGCTCGGCGAAGACTACCGCACCCTCGTCATCACCGGGCCAAACGCCGGCGGCAAAACCGTAGCCATGAAGACCGTCGGGCTGCTGACGCTGATGCTCGCCTACGGCCTGCCCGTCCCCGTCGATCCGCTGTCTTCAATGAGCCGCTTCGAGCGGCTGTTCGTGGACATCGGCGACGAACAGTCGATCGAAGAAGACCTCTCGACGTTCAGCTCGCACGTGGCGAACCTGCGGCGGATGCTGCGCGAGGCCGACGCCCGCTCGCTCGTGCTGATCGACGAGGCGGGCACCGGCACCGACCCGGAAGAAGGCGGCGCGCTGGCGCAGGCCGTCCTCGAACGCCTCACCGAAGCCGGCGCGCGCACCGTCGCCACCACCCACCACGGCACGCTCAAGGTCTTCGCCCACCAGACCGACGGCGTCGAGAACGGCTCGATGGAATTCGACCGGGAGACGCTCAGCCCCACCTATCGCTTCCAGGCGCGCGTGCCCGGCTCGTCCTACGCCTTCGAGATCGCCCGGCGCATCGGCCTCGACGCCGGCGTCCTGCGCCGGGCGCGGACGCTCACCGGCGCGCAAAAGACGGCGCTCGAAGACCTCATCGCCACGTTTGAGGCGCGCAACCAGGCCCTCGCCCTACGCCTCGAACAGGCCGAGGCGACGCGCGAAAAGGCCGAAGCCGAGCAGGCGGACTACGCCGCACGCGTCGAGAAAATCCGCGCCGAGCGCGACGCCCTCCGGCAAGAGGCCCTCGATGAAGCCGAACGCATCGTGCAGGAAGCCAACGCCCGCGTCGAACGCACCATCCGCGAGATCAAGGAGGCGCAGGCCGAAAAGGCCGCCACGCAGGCCGCCCGCGCCGAACTCGAAGCCTTCAAAGCCACCGTCGAGCAGCGCCGCGACAAGGTGGCCCGCCGCCAGAAGCAGCGCAAGCAGCAGGCGCCCCGCCCGGCGCCCTCCTCGGAGCCGCCCGCCCCGGCCAACGGCGCCCTCCGCGTGGGCGACCAGGTGGTGCTCGACGAAGGCGCTACCGCCGCCGAGATCCTGGAGATCGACAACCACGAAGCCCTCGTCGCCTTCGGCTCGATGAAGATGCGCGTCGAGCTGGAACGGCTGCGCAAGGTCGGCGGCCCGCGCAAGCAGCAGGTGACCGTCCGCCAGGTATCACAGGGCGCCGCCGACCTGGCCGCCCTCTCGGCCCGCACCCGCATCGACCTGCGCGGCTACCGCGTCGACGAAGCCCTCGCCGAAGTCCAACGCTTCCTCGACGACGCCGTAGCCGCTAACCTGCACCAGGTCGAGATCCTCCACGGCAAGGGCACCGGCGCGCTCCGGCAGGCCATCCACGAATACCTGGCCCAGTCCCCGTTCGTCGCCGGCTTCGAGGACGCCCCCTGGAACCAGGGCGGCCCCGGCGTCACCTACGTCACGCTCCGGTGAGGGGCAGCGTTTGCTGCACGCCGCGCCGCCCTGCCAGCCCCGGCGTAGCTCCTACCTTGCTCCGGTCTAGCTCCTACCTGGCTCCGGCGTAGCTCCTACCTACCTCACTCCTTACCCTCAACCGCCAATCCTTCGACACGTTCACACGTCCATACGTCCACGCCCCCATACCCCCACACGCCCATACCCCATCAATACGCGCCCGAACGGCGGAGGACGGCGCGGACGGTGCGGAAGAGGATGACGAGGTCGAGCCAGACCGACCAGTTGCGCACGTAGTAGGGGTCCCAGCGCTCCATGCCGTCGGTTCCGAGGTCGCTGCGCCCGGAGATCTGCCAGAGGCCCGTCAGGCCCGGACGCAGGCGGGTGCGCAGGTGCCGGGTGCGCGCCGAGAGGTATTGCTGGTGATAGGCCGGCAGCGGGCGCGGCCCCACCAGCGACATGTCGCCGCGCAGCACGTTGAAGAGTTGGGGCAACTCGTCGAGCGAGGTGCGCCGCAGCCAGGCGCCCACGCGCGTGATGCGAGGATCCTCGCGCAGCTTGCAGCCGGCTTCCCATTCGGCCCGCAGCACGGGGTCGTCGTCGAGCTTTTCCTGCAAGACGCGCTCGGCCTCGGGCACCATCGTGCGAAACTTGATGGTCCGGAACGGCGCGCCGTCTTTGCCCACGCGCTCCTGGAAGTAGAGCGAGGGGCCGCCGTCTTCGAGGCGGACGGCCAGCGCGGCGAGCGCGCAGAGGGGTAGCCACAGCGGGAGGGTCAGCAGCACCAGCAGCAGGTCCATCGTCCGCTTGAGCAAACGCGCCAGCGGATCGAGCAGGTTGCTGGTGATCTCCAGGCCCAGCACGCCGGCGATGTCGCGCGAACGGACCCACAGCGAGGGGATCTCGAAGAGGTCGGGAATGATGACGATCTGCTTGTAGTGCGAGAGCGGCCCGTCGAGCAGCGCCGGCAACCGCGCCCGGTCGATGTCGGGCAGCGCCAGGATGGCGATGGGCGCCTGGTGGGTACACCGATGGACGCCGCCCAGCACAGGCACGCCCGCCACGAAGCCGCCCCACCGCTCGGCCTCGTCGTCGAACACGGCGAAGGGGTGGTAGCCGAGGCCCGTCTCTTCGTGCAGCGCCTCGATGACGCGCCGCCCGGCTGCGCCCCCCCCGTAGATGGCGGCAGGCAACCCCCACCCGCCCGTCTTGACCAGCAGCTTCTTGACCAGGGTGCGCCCGTAGGGGACCAGGGGGATGCTCAGGACGTAGGCCAGCGTCAGGGTAAAACGGCTGTTCGCCTCAGCCTGCTTGCTGAGGAAGAGCGCCACCGCCGTCCCGACGAAAGCCATGCCCAGCAGCATCATCGTCCGGCGCAGTTCTTCGACGGCGCCCAGGCCCCAGCCCGGCAACAGGCGGGCCGTCCAGGCGCCCAGCCACCAGGCCGGCAGCACCAGCAGGCTCCACGGCGGAATCATCGGGGCGCCGAAGAGCCACCAGCGCGTCGCGCCGGCCAGCAGCATCGCCGTGAGCAGCGCCAGCGCGTCGGCCAGGCCCAGGGCGGCGGCGTTGGTGAGGCGGCGGCGGTGGTAGAGCAGCGCGTACCGACGCCCCGAAGCCTCGGCGTGGCGCGTGTCCTCTTGCGGATCGACCGTGAGCGTCTCCATCACCCCGTGCGCCGCCTTCATGCTGTCCGCACGAGCGGCGCGGAGGCGACCCGCGCGTCGGGCAATGGCAGGCGGGGCGGTATGCTCGGCTTCGGACATCGAGACTACAGACTGGCGCAGGCGTGTACCCGCTACTATCGTCCCGATCCTCCAGGGGGTTAAGGACGAGCGGACGTATGGAGGTATGGACGAGTGGACGAAAAGGATGAATCGTCCACTCGTCCTCTCGTCGATTCGTCGTCTCGCCGGTTCGTTGTCTCGTCGTCGGACGTGCGTGCCAGCCCCAGCGCCTGCATCAGCATCAACCAGACGAAGCGTGGGTTGTGGCGCAGGTAGCGCCTCCAGAGGCGGCGCGGTTCGGTGAGCAGCCGGAACAACCATTCCAGGCCGGCGCGCTGCATCCAGCGCGGCGCCTGCCGCTTCAGGCCGGCGTGGAAGTCGAACGCCGCGCCGACGCCGATGAGCACGGGCGCCTCCAGGCGGCCCACGTGCGCGTGCATCCAGCGTTCCTGCCGGGGCATGCCCAGCCCCACCCACACCACGTCGGGCCGCGCCCGGTTGATCTGTGCGACCACGCGGGCGTCTTCCTCCGGCGTCAGGGGCCGGAACGGCGGGGCGTAAGCGCCGGCGACGTGCAGCCCCGGAAAACGCGCCCGGAGCCGCTCGGCCAGGCGCTCCGGCACGCCCTCGGCGCCGCCGTAGAAGAAGTGCCGGTAGCCGCGCGGCACCGAGTGCGCGCACAACGCCAGCATCAGGTCCGGGCCGTAGACGCGGCGAACGTGATCGAAGCCCCGGCGGCGGCTGATCCAGACGAGCGGCATGCCGTCGGGCGTCACCAGCCCGGCCTCGTTGTGGATGCGGCGCAGCGACGGGTCGTCCCAGCTCTCCATCACGCTGTGCACGTTCGAGACGCAGACGTAGTGCGGCGCGCGGCGTTCAATCCATCCGTCGATGGTCGCCAGCGCCTGTTCCACGTCGATGGCGCTGACGCGCAGGCCCAGGATATCGGTGGTCAGAAGGCTCATGACCTACGATATCGACCGGCCTGCCTGCGCGCGTAAGGCCGTCTCGTAGATCTGCATCAACTGCCGGTAGTTGGCCTCGGCGGTGAAGTGGTGCTCGTAGGCCGCGCGGGCCGCCTCCCGCATGGCGCCGTGCGCTTCGGGATGCGCCAGCCACCAGCGGACCCGGGCCGCCAGGTCTTCGGCGTTGCCGGCCTCGAAGTGAAGCCCCGTCCGGTCGGGGTCGATGAGGCTGCTCATGGCCCCCAGGTTCGAGGCGATGACCGGCGTGCCCCGCGCGAAGGACTCGACGATGGTGCGCGGCAAGCCTTCGTACCAGACCGACGGAAAGATCAGGCAGGCGGCCTCGCCCATCTGCCGATAGACCTCCTCGGAGGGCTGGCGTCCGAGCCACGTGATCTCCGCGCGGCGCCCGGCGGCGGCCTCCACCGTCGCGGCCAGCGGGCCGTCGCCCACGACGTGCAGGGGGATCCCCCCGTCGAGCCGTTCCCAGGCCGCGAGCATCGTCCGGATCCCCTTCTCCTCGGAGAGCCGCCCCACGAAGAGAGCGTAGCCGCCCAGGCCCGTCCCCGGCCCCGGATCCGGGTAGACGAAGTTGGGCTTCACCACCAGCTTCTCGGCAGGGAAGCCGCCTTCGACGAACTTCTCGCGGGCAAACTCCGTCATCGCCAGCACGTACACGTCCACCATCTCCGACCACGTACGCCTGGCCCGGTGCAGCGCCAGCATGGCGGCCACCACCGTGCTGGCCGCCCGGCTGTCGCGGTAGCAGCCGTGCACGATGCCCGGCAGCGCCACCGACCGGCCCAGGCAGTCCTCGCACACGCGCCCCTCGCGGAAGAACTGCGCCTTCGGGCACAACAGGCGATAGTTGTGGATGGTCTGGACCACCGGGACGTTCTCCGCGCGGGCGGCATAGTAGG
>JBFGTT010000292.1:0-5281 GCA_041565995.1 Rhodothermales bacterium | reverse complement strand
ATGAACGCGCGTGCCGGCGAGCGACTCATTCCATCGCCCGGATGCGCTGGATGAGGGCGTAGATCTCCGGCTCGGCGCGGTACGTCTCGTAGATCGGGGCGACCTTCTCGGCGAAGGGCCGCTTGTCGGGATAGATCACCTCGACGCCCGCCTCCTGCACGGCGCGTAGCGCCTCGTCGCTGGCCTTCTTCCACAGGATCTTCTGCCGCTCGGCCGACTCCCAGGCGGCATCGGTCAGCCATTGCTGCTCTTGCGGCGAGAGGGTGTCCCAGATGATCGTGCTGATCAACAACACGTCGGGGATGCCGGTGTGCTCGTCGAGCACGTAGTATTTGCACACCTCGTAGTGGCGCGAGGTGTAGAACGACGGCGGGTTGTTCTCAGCCCCGTCGACGACGCCTTGCTGGAGGGCCGTGTACAGCTCGCCCCAGGAGATGGGCGTGGCCGAGCCGCCGAGCTGGTTGATCATCTGTACCTGGGTGGTGCTCTCCAACGTGCGAATCTTGAGTCCGGCCAGGTCGTCGGGCGTGTTGATGGGGCGGTCTTTGGTGTAGAAGCTCCGGCTGCCGGCGTCGTAGTAGGTCAGCCCGCGCAGCCAGTACTGCTCGCTGCTCAAGAGCAACTCCCGGCCGACGTCGCCTTCGAGCACGCGGAAGCGGTGGGCCTCGTCGCGGAACACGTAGGGCAGGCTCAACACTTTATAGGCCGGCGCAAAGCCTTCGAGCACGGCGGCAGCCACCTTCGTCATGCCCAGGCTGCCGAGTTGGAGCAACTCCAACAGTTGACGCTCCGAGCCGAGTTGCTGGCTGGGGTAAAGGTCGATGCGCATGGTCCCGCCCGACTTCTCGGCCACGCGTTCGGCCATAAACACCATCGCTTGATGGACGGGGTGGTTCGTGTCCAGCCCATGCCCGAGCTTGATGACCGTTACGTCGCTCCGGACGCCGCAGCCCGGCAAGAGCAGCAAGAGCGAGAGCAGGAGGAGAAGGCCGGTGCTGCGCATCGAAGAGCCAGGTAGACGCGGTTTAGAACATTTCGGGGAAGGTATGGACGGACATCGCATTAAGTCAATCGATCCTATTTGCATGATCCGTTCTCCTTGTTTTCAATGCGATTATTCAACATTCGGCCCCAGGAACCGCTCTGCGAAGGAGGGGGTCCTATGGGATCGAAAGTTATGCGCCAAAATCCGTAAGGCGGAAACCATGAGAAAACAGGGTACACGGGTCGTTCTGCTGATGCTGCTCGCCCTCCTGGCGGCGCCCGGCGTACGCGCCGACGACGGCTATGCCCTGTGGCTCCGGTACCATCCCGTCTCCGACGCGGCGACGTTGCAGCACTACCGGGCGTCTATTGCCGAGTTGGTCATGGAGGGGAACTCGCCGACGCTGCACGTAGCCCGCGAGGAGATCCGGAGGGGCCTGGGCGGGTTGCTCGATGCGGAGATCCCCCTCGCCCGGGCCGTCACGCGAGACGGCGCCCTCGTCGTCGGTACGCCCGCGACGTCCTCGCTCATCGCCTCACTGGACCTCGGAACGGATCTGCAAGCGGCGGGCGAGGAAGGCTTCGTCATCCGGACGGTGCAGTTCGGCGGCCGGCGCGGGACGGTCGTCGCGGCCAACACGGATGTCGGGGTCCTCTACGGCGTCTTTCAGTTCTTGAAGCGCTTGCAGACGCACCAGCGCCTCGACGGTCTCGCCCTCGTCGAGGCGCCCCGCATCCGGCATCGGTTGCTCAACCACTGGGACAACCTGGACCGGACGGTCGAGCGTGGGTACGCCGGCTTCTCGCTCTGGGACTGGCATAAGCTGCCCGATTACCTGGATCCGCGCTACACCGACTACGCCCGCGCCAACGCCTCGCTCGGCCTCAACGGGACGGTGCTGACGAACGTCAACGCCAACGCGACGAGCCTCACCGAAGCCTACCTCGTCAAGGCCGCCGCGCTCGCGGACGTCTTTCGGCCCTACGGCATCCGCGTCTACCTGACCGCCCGCTTCAGCGCGCCCATCCAGATCGGCGGCCTGCCGACGGCCGACCCGCTCGACCCGCAGGTCGCGGCCTGGTGGAAGCAGAAGGCCGACGAGATCTACCGCCACATCCCCGACTTCGGCGGCTTCCTCGTGAAGGCCAACTCGGAGGGGCAACCCGGCCCGCAGGACTACGGGCGGTCGCACGCCGAGGGCGCCAACATGCTCGCCGACGCGGTGGCGCCCCACGGCGGCATCGTCATGTGGCGGGCCTTCGTCTACTCGGACGAACAACCCGAAGACCGGGCCAAGCAGGCCTACAACGAGTTCACGCCGCTCGACGGCACCTTCCGCGACAACGTGCTCGTCCAGGTCAAGAACGGCGCCATCGATTTTCAGCCGCGCGAGCCGTTCCACCCGCTCTTCGGCGCCATGCCCCGGACGCCGCTGATGATGGAGTTCCAGATCACCAAGGAATACCTGGGCCAGGGTACACACCTGGTCTACCTGGCGCCGCTCTACAAAGAGGCCCTCGACGCCGACACCTACGCCAAAGGGTCGGGATCGACCGTGGCCAGGGTCATCGACGGCACCCTGCACGGCTACGCGCGCACCGGCATCGCGGGCGTCTCCAACGTCGGCACGGACCGCAACTGGACCGGCTCGCACTTCGACCAGGCCAACTGGTACGCCTTCGGTCGCCTGGCCTGGGACCACGCGTTGACTGCCGAAGAGATCGCGGAGACCTGGATCCGGATGACGTTCTCCAACGACCCGGCCTTCGTCGAGCCGGTGGCGGCGATGATGCTGGCCTCGTGGGAGGCCTGCGTCAACTACATGACCCCGCTCGGGCTGCATCACCTGATGGGGCGCGGCCACCATTACGGCCCCGGCCCCTGGGTCAGCGGAGGACCACGGGCCGACTGGACCTCCGTCTACTACCACCGCGCCGACTCGGTGGGCATCGGCTTCGACCGCACGGCCACCGGCAGCGACGCCGTGAGCCAGTACTTCCCGCCCTTAAACGAGGTGTTCGGGACCCTCCAACGAACCCCGGAGAAGTTCCTGCTCTGGTTCCACCACGTCCCGTGGGCGCACCGGATGCCGTCGGGGCGGACGCTCTGGGACGAGCTGGTGCACCGGTATCATAGCGGCGTCGAGGCGGTTCGCGCGATGCAACGGACGTGGGCGTCGCTCGAAGGCAAGATCGACGCGGAGCGCTACGAACAGGTGCGCGCCTTCCTCGCCATCCAGGAGAAAGAAGCGCGGTGGTGGCGGGACGCGAGCGTCCTGTACTTCCAGACGTTCTCGAAAAGGCCCCTTCCGGAAGGGCTGGAGCAGCCGGCGCATACGCTGGAGTATTACATGGGACTCTCGTTTCCGCACGCGCCGGGGATTTGAGCAGATGAAGGGCATCAACGGGACCTCTTCGGAGCACGGAGCGATGGCAACCAATCTTTTCGATCTCAGCGGGCGGGTTGCCGTCGTGACGGGCGGCTACGGCGTGCTCGGCGGCAGCATCGCCGACGGCTTCGCCGCCGCCGGCGCGAAGGTGGCCATCCTCGGTCGAAACCGCGACGCGGGCGAAGAAAAGGCCGAAACCCTCCGGCGTACGGGCGTCCCGGTCATGGTCCTCGTCGCCGACGCGCTCGATGAGGATCAACTCAAGTCCGCACGCGGGGAGGTCCTCCGCGCCTGGGGTCGCGTCGACATCCTGATCAATGCCGCCGGGGGCAACGTAGCCCGCGCTCGAACGGACCACACGCCCGTCTTTGGGATGCCGCTCGGCGCCTTCGTCGAGGTCGTCCAGCTCAACCTGCACGGCACCGTTTTTCCTACGCTGGTCTTTGGCGAGGCCATGGCACGGCAGAAGAAGGGGAGCGTGGTCAACATCTCGTCGATGGCGGCGATGCAGGCCATCAGCGGCGTCCTGGGCTACTCAGTGGCCAAGGCCGCCGTCGACAACTTCACGAAATGGATGGCCGTGGACCTGGCCCGGCGCCACGGAGAGGGGCTGCGGGTGAACGCCATCGCCCCCGGCTTTTTCATCGCCAAGCAGAACCGGGACGTGCTCCTCGAACCGGACGGCTCGTACACCGAGCGCGCGATGACCATCCTGGAGCGGACGCCCATGGGGCGCTTCGGCAACCCGGCGGAGTTGCAGGGGCCGGTGCTCTGGCTCTGCAGCGACGCTGCCTCGTTCGTCACCGGCACGGTCATCCCCGTCGACGGCGGCTTCAGCGCCTACAGCGGCCTCTGAATGCCGAGCGGCGCCTTCATCCGGTTGATTTGTTAAGGTATGGACGAGCGGACGTGTGGACCCCGGATCAAGTCCGGGGCAGGCTCAGGCGACTGACGAAGTAAAGCGCGCAAGCGGATTTGATATCATCCTGTAGGTTCCATTAGCCCGGCTGCGCGCAGGGCCTGTTCGAGTTCATCGATGGGCGGGTTTTTCATGACCTGTTCCCCTACGACCACCATGGGAAACTTGACCTTCCCATCGTTCATCGCCTTGACGGCTTCTTCGGCCTGCGCGTCTTGCTCGATGTTGCGATACTC
This sequence comes from Rhodothermales bacterium, assembly GCA_041565995.1. Lineage (GTDB taxonomy): Bacteria > Bacteroidota > Rhodothermia > Rhodothermales > JBFGTT01 > JBFGTT01. The sequence continues at coordinate 752 of JBFGTT010000292.1, read as the reverse complement.
GAAGGGGATGTCGTTGCGTTTCAAGTAGGCGCGGAAGCCGCCGGTCAGCGGGCACCAGTCGGTGCCGTAGAGGTGCACCTGTTCGACCTTTCGAGGGCGTTCTTCAGCCGTTGGGCGGGGCGCCGCTTCCTCCGAGGCGGAGTCTTGCACCGCCTCGACGGGCGTGGCCCGGAAGCGTTCGGCGTAGCGCGCAAAGGCTTCGGCGCTGCCGCTGAGGGTCAGCACGTCCCCCACTTCCAGGGTCAGGTGCGGCGGGGGCCTCGTAACGACGCTGTGCCCGCGCCGGAGGGTTTTCACCGAGAGTCCCGTTTCCTGCGAGACCAACGTTTCCAGTTTTTGACCGATGATCGAGGCGCCTTCGCGGAGCGTCACGGTTCGGGTATCGAGCGCTCCGAGCATCACGTCGCCGAGGAGAGCCAGTTCGCCGGCGTGCGAGGCCTCGCGCAAGATCTGGTACTGCTCGTTGCGAACGAGGCGCAGGCACTGCTCGACTTCGGAAGGCTCGATGTGGTAGTCGCGCAAGACTTCGGCGAAGAGTTGCACGATGGTCTCGTGTTCTTCCGTGACGATCTGGTCGGTCCCGGCGTGCCGCAGGGCGTCGGCGGCACGCTGGTAACGGGTCCGCGCCACGATGCGCAGGGTTGGATTGAGGGTGCGGGCCACCCGCGCAACGCGGTGCGCGAACTCGGGCTCGTCGTCCGGCGTGAAGAGCATTTTGGCCTGCATGATGCGGGCGTGCATCAGCGCGTGCT
>JBFGTT010000291.1:0-5291 GCA_041565995.1 Rhodothermales bacterium | reverse complement strand
CACGCTCTTCGGCCCCCTGGTGCTGGTGATCCTGTGCATCCGCAAAGGGCAGGTCTGGACGATCAGCCTGGCTACTGTGGCGTTCGTGGCGCTGCTGCTCTTCTTCATCGAAGCCCTGAACGTCCTGGGCTGACGCCGGGGAGTATGGGACGAATATCGAGCCTTCAGGTGAGGTAAAAGCGCGGTGGCTCGTCGCCGACGGTGGCGCTGACTTCCAGGTGTTGCATGATCGGCGAGGCTTTCACCTTGGTCATCAGGACCTCCTCGACCTGGAACAGCCCCGTCACGTTTTCCATCGCCACGTTGATGCGCACGGGCTTGTGCTCGCCCGGCGTCAGATCGACGCGGGTGACGGCGTTGGCCGAGAAGCGGTGCATGTCGCCCACGACGGGGTCGCGCTCGATCAACTGCGGGATGCGCGAGCGCCCGCGCGTCATGTCGGTGCCGTCGGCCACGAGCACCGTGCCGGCCTCCACCGAGTGGATGCGCACCTTCGCCATGTGGCCCACGACGGCCTCGTGCGCCACGGCGCGCGCCACCACGCGCAGGGCGGCCTCGACGGGGTAGACGCGTTCGAGGTGGCGCCGGATGAACGGGTCGACCAGGTTGATGGTATGCCATTCGTGGGCTTCGCGCGCCACGCCCATGCCGCAGTCGTGCAAAAAAGCGCCCAGGGCTACGGCCACCTGCGAGGTCTCGTAGCCGGCCACCTGCTCGGCCTCCAGCGAGGTCTCGATGCCGTGCTCGTGCAACAGGCGCAGCATCTTGAGGGCGTTGTACGTCACCAGGCGCGCGTGCACCGGCCCGTGGTCGTTGTAGCCGAGCCGGCGGACGGAGACGGCGTTGGCGTAGCTATGGTAGAGGTGCACCTCCTCGTCGGCCAGCAGCCCTTCGAGCAGCAGGCGCACGGGGCCTTCAAAGCGCTCGAGCAGGACCTCGTCGAGCCGCGCCTCCTTGGGGTTGCTGGCGTCCCACTGCGGATAGGTCTGGTCGCCCTGTACGAACGGTTCTTCCATGATCGGCGTTGTTCACTGGGTTTTGCGGGCCACGCCGCTCTCGACGGCGGCGTGCTTGACGGCCTCGGCCACGGCGCTCGCCACGCGCTTGTCGAAGACGCTGGGGATGACGTAGTCCGCCGTCAACTCGTGCGCGTCGATGGTGGCGGCGATGGCCTGCGCGGCAGCCAGCTTCATGGCCTCGTTGATGTCGGTGGCGCGGCACTCCAGGGCGCCCTTGAAGATGCCGGGGAAGCAGAGCACGTTGTTGATCTGGTTGGGATAGTCGCTGCGGCCGGTCGCCATGACGGCCACGTGGGGCCAGGCCCGTTCGGGGCGGATTTCGGGTTCGGGATTCGCCATGGCGAAGACGATGGGGTCTGGAGCCATCTTCTGCAAGTCCTCCTCGTCGATGACGCCGGGGACCGAGAGGCCGATGAAGACGTCGGCCTCGCGGATGACTTCTTTGAGCGGGCCGCGTTCGTCGTGCGGGTTGGTGTGCCGGGCAAAGTGTAGCTTTTCAGGGTTGAGGTCGTTGCGGGCGGTCGAGAGGGCGCCCTTGCTATCGAAGCCGATGAGGTTCTCGACGCCCAGGTTCATCACCATGCGGGCTACGGCGGTGCCGGCGGCGCCCACGCCCATGATGACCACCTTGAGGGCTTCGGGTTTCTTATCGACCACCTTGAGGGCGTTGATGAGCGCCGCCGTGGTCACCACCGCCGTGCCGTGCTGGTCGTCGTGGAAGACGGGGATGTCGAGTTCGGCCTTGAGGCGGCGTTCGATCTCGAAACAGCGCGGGGCGGCGATGTCTTCGAGGTTGATGCCGCCGAAGGTGGGCGCCAGGCGCCTGACCGTCTCGACGATCTCGTCGGTATCCTTCGTAGCCAGGCAGATGGGAAAGGCGTTGACGCCGCCGAACTCTTTGAAAAGCTGCGCCTTGCCTTCCATCACCGGCAGGGCGGCTTCGGGGCCGAGGTCGCCCAGGCCCAGCACCGCCGTGCCGTCGGTGACGACGGCGACGGTGTTGCCCTTGATGGTCAGGTTGAAAACCGAGTCTGGATCGCCGTGGATGGCGCGGCAAACACGCGCCACGCCGGGCGTGTAGGCCATCGAGAGCTGGTCGCGCGTGCGGATGCGGGTCTTGCTGCGCACCTCGATCTTGCCGCCGAGGTGCAGCAGGAACGTGCGGTCCGAGACGTGCAGGACCTCGACGCCGTCGAGCCGGTTGAGGCGGGCCGCCAGCGCGTCCATCTGCTCTGCGTCGCCGGTGTAGATGGTGATGTCGCGCACGAGCGTGTCGCGTTCGACGCGCACGATGTCGATGGCGCCGATGTTGGCGCCGGTCTCGCCGATGGCGGCGGTTACGCGGGCCAGCGCGCCGGGCCGGTTAGTCAGGCGCAGGCGCACCGTGAACGAGTTACTGGCGCCGGTGACGTACGTCGAGGGTTCCATGATGAGAGGCGGTCTGGCCGGAAGCGGAGCGCGTGCTTCGGCTAACCTAGTCGATGCCGCGCACTTGTGCCACTGTCTTGGTGAAAGGGATGCGCCGTCCCGGTCCCTTCCCAGAAAAAAGGGCGGCGACTCGAAAGCCGCCGCCCCGGATTACGCGAAGCAGGCAGGGACTAGCCTTCCTTTTCTTCGGCCTCCTCTTCGGCGGCCTCTGCCGTCACCTCGGCGGCGGCATCTTCGGCTTCCTCCGCCGCTTCGGCAGCCTCTACGGCGCTCGCGGGCTCCTCGCCGGTCGCCTCGGCCTCTGTCTCGGGTGCGTCCTTCGCCCCGGCTTTAGCCTTCTTGGCCTTGCCCCTGGTTTTAGCTTTGGCTTTGGGTTTGGCTTCCGCCACGGCTTCAGGCTGGGCTTCCGCCGCAGCTTCGACCTCCGCCGCAGCTTCGACCTCAGTTTCCGCCGTGGCTTCGGGTTCGGCTTCCGTCGTGGCTTCGGCTTCCGCCGTGGCTTCAGGTTCCGCCGTGGCTTCGGGCTGGGCTTCCGCCTCAGCTTCTGCCGTGGCTTCGGGTTCGGCTTCCGTCGCGGCTTCGGGTTCGGCTTCCGTCGCGGCTTCGGCTTCTGCCGTGGCTTCAGGTTCCGCCGTGGCCTCAGGTTCCGCCGTGGCGGGCGCTTCCGCCGCGGCTTCTACCTCAGCTTCTGCCGTGGCTTCGGGTTCGGCCTCCGCTTTGGCTTCGGCGGCTTTTTCGGCAGCCACCATCTGCGCCTTCAGGTCTTCGAGGCCGCTGAGTTCACCCAGCGTGGTCGGCCCCGAAGCCGCCTTGACGCTCTTTTTATAGTCGCGCACCGTGCGATCTTCGCGATCCCGTTCGGTGCGTTCCTCGCGGCGCTCGGCGTGCTTGCGCGCGCGCGCGTCGGCGTGCTCTTTGGCCGTCTCGCTCAGCACGATCTCCTTCTGGTTCAGGTCGAACCGGATCACGCGCAGTTCGAGTTCCTGGCCCTCCTGGTAGTGGCTCTGGAAGTTCCTCGGGCCGTTTTTAAGCTCGCTGCCGGGCACGAAGCCCTCCACGTCCAGCCCCAGTTCCACCACCACGCCCTTGTCCTCGACGCGGGCGATCTTGGCCGTGTGGTCGCTGCCTTCGGCGTAGACGTTGGCGAAGTCGTTCCAGGGGTTCGTCTCGATCTGCTTGTGGCCCAGCGAGACGCGCTGCCGGTTCTCGTCCACGTCCAGGATGACCACGTCGAGGTCCTGCCCCTTGCGGATGATCTCGCCGGGGTGGCGGACCTTCTTGGTCCAGGAGAGATCCGAGATGTGCACCAGCCCGTCGATGCCCGGCTCGATCTCGACGAAGACACCGAAGTTGGTGATGTTGCGCACCTTGCCGCGCAGCACCGTCCCGGCAGGATAACGCTCGGCGAGGCCGTCCCACGGGTTCTTCTCCAGCTGCTTCATCCCGAGGGAAATCTTCTTGCCCTCGTGGTCGATGTTGAGGATCTTGACGTGCACGAGCTGGCCCAACGAGACTTTCTGCGAGGGATGGCGGATGTGGTCCGTCCAGCTCATCTCGGAGATGTGCACGAGGCCCTCGATGCCTTTTTCGAGTTCGACGAAGGCACCGTAATCGGTGATCGAGACGACCTTGCCCTCGACCACGTCGCCCTCGCTGAAGCGCTCGCTGATGTTCTCCCAGGGGTGCGGCTGCAACTGCTTGAGGCCCAGCGAGATGCGCTGGCGCTCCTTGTCGTAGTCGAGCACGACGACGGTGAGTTGCTGGTCGAGATCGACCAGTTCCGAGGGGTGCGAGACGCGGCCCCAGGAGAGGTCGGTGATGTGCAAGAGCCCGTCCACGCCGCCGAGGTCGATGAAGACGCCGAAGTCGGTGATGTTCTTGACGGTCCCTTCGAGGATCTGGCCCGGCTCCATCGTCGAGAGGATGGTCTCGCGCTGCGCTTCGAGTTCTTTCTCGATGAGGGCTTTGTGCGAGACGACGACGTTTTCGTTGGCCGGGTTGATCTTGACGATCTTGAACTCCATGCGCTTTTCGAGGTAGGCGTCGAAGTCGCGCACGGGCCGCACGTCGATCTGCGAGCCGGGCAGGAAGGCCTCCAGCCCGTCGATCAGATCGACGATCATGCCGCCCTTGATGCGGCGCACGATGGTGCCTTCGAGCACTTCCTCGTTCTCGAACGCCGTCTCGATGCGCTCCCAGCGGCGGAATTTGTCGGCTTTGGTCTTCGAGAGGACGAGCTGGCCGTGGTAATCCTCAATGCGTTCGAGGTAAACCTCCACCTCGTCGCCCGCGACCAGTTCGCGCGTGAACTCGTTCTTGGGCACCACGCCGTCGCTCTTGAAGCCGATGTCGATAACGACGTCTTTTTCGCCGACCGAGACGACGCGGCCCTTGACGATCTCGTGCTCGGAAACGGCCGTCAGCGTCTCTTCGATGAGGGCCTTGAGTTGGTCGTAGTGCGGGCCGCTCTCTTCTTCTTCACGCTGCTCTTCGAGATCCTCCAGCTTGACGACGCGGCCCACGATCTCGCCCGTGTAGCCGAACTCCGGCGGCGCCAGGCTCTCGGCGCCTTCGATGGAGGTGGCCGGCTCGCGCTCGCTGCCCAGCACGGCCGCCGCCGAGGCTTCGGGCACGTCCAACGCGCCAACGGCCTCTTCGACGGCTTCTTCGAGCATCGACAGGGCAGCAGCCTCTTCGGCGGCGGCTTCAGCTTCGGGTGCTGCTTCGGCTTCAGCTTCGGGTGCTGCTTCGGCGGCGGCTTCGGGTGCCTCTTCGGCGGCGGCTTCGGCTTCGGGTGCCGCTTCGGTGGCGTCTTCGGCTACAGTTGCCTCTTCGGCGGCGGCT
>JBFGTT010000290.1:0-5343 GCA_041565995.1 Rhodothermales bacterium | reverse complement strand
GACCCCCGAAGCCATCCACCCGGACGAGCTGCCGCAGCGGGCGGCGGCGGTCCTCAAGGCGGATCGGTTTCCGTACCTGGCAACCCTCGATGGCGACCAGCCGCGCGTGCGCCCCGTCTCGCCGGTGCGCACCGAGGGCTTCACCGTCTACGTCGCCAACCTGCGCAGCTACCACAAGACCGACGAGATCGCCGCCAACCCGAAGGTCGAGCTTTGCTACCTCGACGACGACCACAACCAGGTCCGCATCACCGGCACGGCGGAAGTGCTCACGGACCGGGACCTGCTGCGAGCCATCTGGGACGAGAATCCCCTGCTGCGCCTCTACCTCGGCTCGCTCGACAACCCGGACCTCATCGTCTACCGCATCCGCCCCCGCCGGGTCCGCTACATGCAGGAGTGGGCACTGGCCTACCACGAAGTCCCGTTCGAAGCCGCGTGACGGCTACTCTGCCGCCTCCTGCACGACCTCGCCGAAGGCGCGCGCCCGCGCCAGCAGGTCGCCGACGGTCAGGATGCCGGCGGGCTTGATGGGGCACCCGGCGGCCCGGAGCGCTCGCGCCGTCCACGTGTTGCAATTCTTGAAAACGTGATACCGCTCCCTGGCGCGGTAGAACAGGCTCTCGCCGTAGAGGCCCGGCCCCAGCGGCCTCGCCCGCTCGTCGGCCTCGCGCGCGTAGGCGGCGTGGACGTAGGCCGCCATCGCCGCCAGCCCCGCCGCCGGCACCTCCACGCGGATGATCTCGCTCTGCGGAAAAGACGCCGTCACCGGGCGGCGCAGGCCCACCACGTGCAGCACGCTCGGCGTGGGCCAGAGGCCAGCCTTGAGCAACGTGCCGATGCCGGGATCGGGCGCACGGTAGTAGGCCGAGTCGCCCCAGCCCACTTCGAGGAAGGCGGCGGCGGGGAAGTCCTGCTGTTCGGGCCAGAGCGCCGGCGGCACGTCGGCGCGGCGCAGGACGAGGCCGGCGTGCCAGCCGTGGCTGACCAGGTAGACCGTTCGCGTCTCCTCCGGTGCAGCCGGCTCGTGCACCGCCTCCCGGCAGGCGCCCAGCAGCACGCCGAGTGCGAGCACGCCGCAGAGCCGTCCGCCGGGCACATGCATCCCTCAGGTCCTCCGTTCGAGGACGGGCAGTTCGAGGAGCGCCCCGTCGCCGCCGGGGGCGATCGGCGGGGTGGCGAGGTCAGGCAGGAGCGCCCGGCGCGGCCCCGAAAGCTTCGCGCGGAGACGCTGCACGACGAACTTCGTCCACGTGTAGTGCATCTTCGAGGGGAGGCTCTGCCAGAAATACCGGCTTCCGGGCGAGGCGGCGAAGCTCGGCTCGAAGTAGCAGTTGACGGCGCAGCCCCGGCAGGCCGCGTGGCGGCCCTCCAGCGCCCGGTGCCGCGCCACCGCGTCGGAGCGCCACAGGTCGTAGAGCCGCCCGCCGATGGGGATGCGTTCGAGGCCGTAATGGTAGCACGGCAGCACCAACTCGTCGAAGGGCGAGATGACCACGCACGTGGAGACGGCCTTGCAGACGGGCCGCGCGGGATCGTTGCCGCCGCGCCGCCGCAGCGCCAGGAATGCCGGGTTGAGGTAGGTGTAGGGCCGGCGGGCGAAAGCCTCCATCCGCTGCATCACCGCCTCGCTCAACCCGCCCCCGACGGCGTGGTAGGCGAAGAGCGGGTTGAGGATGAGCAAAAGCCGGTTCGGGTAGGCGATCTGCTCGTAGAGGGCCTCCATCCGGTCCACGTTGTCGTTCGTGACGGTGAAAAGCAGGTCGGGCTGCTCGCCGAGCGCCATCGCCGTCTCGATGGACGCCATCAACGCTTCGAAGCAGCGGACGCCGCGCGAGGCGTCGTGCTCGGCGGCGACGGACGAATCGATGGAGAAGTGGAGCAGATCGACGAGGCCGGCCAACTGCCGGGCGCGCTTCGGGTAGAGCAGGCCGTTGGTGGTGACGGTGGTGAGCAGGCCGCGCGCCCTGGCCATCGCCAGCAACGCGGGCAGGCCCATGTGCAAGAGCGGCTCGCCGCCGGTGAAGTCGATGATGCGCACGCCCAGGCGCCGCAGGTCGTCCAGGTTGCGCGCGGCGTCGTCGAGGGCGACCGTCGGAGAGGGCTGCTCCCAGATGTCGCAGAAGCCGCAGCGGGCGTTGCAGCGGTAGGTGACGTAGTAGTTGCACAGGAAGGGCTTCATGGCGCGCGGCTCAGAGACGACGGGGCGCTCGCTCAAGATAACGTTTTTCCGTCGGCGCGGCACGGCAAAAAGGCCCGGAGCGGCGTGCCCCGGGCCTTTCGGTGCCCGCCCGTATCCTCCGGCGTTACTTGACCAGCGTCATCCGCCCCGTCCCCACCATCGTCTCGGAGGCCGTGGCGGCCACGACGCGGTAGAGATACGTCCCCGAAGCCAGGCGCGCGGCGTCGAGGCGGAGGCTGCGGTTGGCGCCGGCCTCCACCTGCCGCGCCGGCACCTCCATCACCCGGCGGCCCAGCAAGTCGATGACCTCGACGCGGACCTCGGCGGCTTCGGGCAGGTCGAAGCGGATCGTCGTCGTCGGGTTGAACGGGTTGGGGAAGTTGCCGTGCAGCGCGAACGCGGCCGGCAGCTCGGCGCCCGCCGCCGTCGCCGTCACGACGTCCGGCGTGATGGGATTGCCGGCGGCGTCGAAGCCCAGCAGCGTGAACGTGTCGTCGGCGAGCAGGCCCGAGGCCAGCAGCACGAACGTCTCGCCGGGCAGGCCGCCCAGGTCGAACCCGTAGGCGTCGAAGAGCGTGGTGTTGTCGAAATTGGTCGCGTCGATGTTGTAGATGCCGGGATCGAGCACCTTGTAGCCGGTGGCCTCGCCGAAGACGAGGTTGTTGGCGAGGATCACCGAAGGCTCGTTGCTGTTGAGCGGATCGAGCACGCGCACGTCGATGGGCGGCGCGTCGGGTACGCCGTGGACGATGAAGAATTCCACCTTGCTCGCCTCGTTGGCCGTGGTGCGGGCGTCCTCCTTGAGCAAGACGCCGAAGTTCTCGCCCACGACGCCCTGGGCGGCGGCCACGTACGCCTCGTTGGGATCGAGCGTGACGGTGGCGCTGAAGACGGGGGCGCTGTTGTCCGGCGCGTCGGCGCCCGTCACGTCCAGCGCAACCTCGCCGGCGGGCAGGGTTACGTAGGCGGTGGCGTGGCGATAGGCCAAGTCGTCCGCCACGCGCTCGTCGTTGGCGTAGACGTCGACGGCGGGGGCGCCGGGGGCGTTGTGGATCAACTGGACGAGGGCCTCGGCCTGCACCGTCACGACGACCGTGGCGCGGTCCGTGCCGCCGCGCCCGTCGGAGCCGGTGTAGTCGAAGCGGTCTTCGCCGAAGAAGCCGTCGTCGGGCGTGTAGCGCACGGCCTGGTTGTTATTGACGATCACGGCGACGCCGTGCGAGGGCGGCGAGGCGAGGGTCTGCACCGAGAGCGCGTCGCCGTCGGCGTCGGTGTCGTTGGCCAGCACGTCGATGTCGAGGGCCGTCTCGAAAGCCGCGAAGACGGCGTCGTCGTTGGCCACGGGCGGCGCGTTGACCGAGACCCTCACGAGGGCGTCGTCGGTGCCGCCGAGGCCGTCGTCGGCGCGGTAGCGAAAGGTGTCGGTGCCGGTAAAACCGGCGTTGGGCGTGTAGCGCACGGTCTGCCCGCCGATGATCTGCGCGGTGCCGTTGGCGGGCGGCGTGGTGATGGCCGCCACGGTGAGCGCGTCGCCGTCGGGGTCGGTGTCGTTGGTCAGCACCGCGATGTCGACGGCGGTGCCGGGCTGCGTGAGGGCCGCGTCGTCGTTGGCCACGGGCGGCGTGTTGGGAAAGATGTTGACCCAGGCACTGTCGCGCCCGTTCCTGCCGTCGAAGACCCGGTAGCGGAGGCTGTCTTCGACGGTGAAGGTGGAACCGGGGGTGTAGGAGATGACCTGCCGCGCGCCGGGCCGGTTGGTGATGACCGCCGTGCCGTGCACCGGCGCCCAGATGATTTCCTCGACGGTCAGCGAGTCGGGGTCGGCGTCCGTGTCGTTGGCCAGCACGTCGAGTTGCGTGGCGCCGCTGCGGGCCACGTGAAATGTGTCGCGGCGGGCTACGGGCGCCCGGTTGACGAAGATGAAGACCACCGCCGAATCTCGCAGGCCGATGTCGTTGCGCAATTCGTAGCGCAGCGAGTCGGCGCCGAAGAAGCCCGTGTTGGGCGTGTAGCGGATGAAGTCGTCCTCAAAAAACTGCGGCGTGTTGTTGCGGTCGACGAAGGCGGTGCCATGGAAGGGCGCGCGCAGAATCTTTTCGATGAATTTCTCGAAGCCCGGATTGGTCTCCTCATCGTTGGCCTGCACGTCTACGTCGACGGACGTGTTGACGAAGGTAAACGCCGTGTCGTTACGCGCGGTCAGGATGAGCGTTTTTTGCTGGGCCGAGGCCGAGGGCGGCCCGGCAAAGCCCCAGCCTATCGCCAGCAGGACCAGCAAGGGGAGTAGCCGTTTCATGAAGTTGCACCTGATACTGATGGTAACGAGGGAATACCGGGCACACCGCCCCGGTTGGCCGCTCTATAGCTACTGCATAGCGCGCGCGATAGCAAGGCAGCGGCGGCGACCAGCCGGTAACTTAAGGTGAAAATTCATCGACGCGTGCCCGAGGCGCGATGCCGGCACGGCGTCTCACGCAGGAAGGCGAGCATGGCCGGGCCGGCGGTCCTGTCGTCGCGGCTGAGCGTCAGCACGATGCGTCGGTGGCTCTGGCCCGGCACCACCACCACGCGGCTGGAAGCACCCGCCGCGCGCAACGCCGCGTCGAGCAGGCGCGACTGCCGCTGCAACGCCGCCGATTCGCCGCCCGCGTAGAGGATCAGGAACGGCGGCGCCTCGGCGCTGACGAGCGGGATCGTGGAGACCTCGTGCTGCCAGCCGTCGATGTCGCTGAAGCGGTCCTCGAAGTAGCCGGCGCCGCCGGCCAGGACGTACGTCCGCTCGTCGGCCAGGTCGTAGGCGGCCCCGCTGACGGCGATGACGCCGCAGACGGCGCGCGGCGAGAGGCCGTAGGGCCGCAGGGCCGCCGGGTCGAGGGCGACGCGGCTGGCCAGGTGCGCCCCGGCAGAGTGGCCCATCAGGAACAGCGCCGCCGGATCGCCGCCGTGGCGCCCCACGTGGCCCTGCACCCACGCCACAGCGCGCGCCACGTCGTCGATCTGCGCGGCGTGGGCGCGGCGAAGAAGCGCCCGATATTGCCGTAGATGTCGGCGCCGCCCACGCGCAAGCCCTTGTCGCCGGTGCGCCAGCCGCCGCCGTGGACGAACACCACCGTCGGCCAGCCCTCGCCTTCGGGCAGAAAAAGGTCGAGGCGGTGCTTGAG
>JBFGTT010000289.1:0-5355 GCA_041565995.1 Rhodothermales bacterium | reverse complement strand
GCGCAGGCCGAAGTGACCAGCTCGCTGACGCTGCCCTACCTGCCGCCGCTGCTGCGCGGCCTCGACCGCCGGCTCAACCTCTACCAGGCCCGCACGCGCCTGGCCTTGAGCCTGGTGACGGCCCGCCGCGAAGACCTGCGCCTGGTCATCCGGGGGCGCGGCACGGCGCTCTGGCGCCTGGAAATGCAGCACACCCCCAGCGTCACCTCGTTCGTCGACCTGCTCGACCTGAGCCTCAGCAACCCCGACACGCTCAGCGGCTTCCAGCAGCGCTTCCTCAACCGCATCCTCGGCACCGGCGACACGCTGCTGGTGACCGACCCGGTGCAACGCGCGCAGATCCTGGAAGACTACACGCAGCCGCAGATCAACAATGCCCTGCGCTACACCTTCCGCTCGGCCCGCCTCAACCCGCTCCGGCGCGAGCGCGGCTACAGCTACGAAGCCTCCGTCGAGGTCGGCGGCAACCTGCCCTTCCTGCTCGACCGCTTCGTCTTCAGCCCGGACTCGCTCGAAGGCAGCCTGCCCGGCCTGCCGTTTTTCGGCGGCGCCCGCCGCGACAACCGCCTCATCTACCGCCAGTACGTGCGCCTCGTCGGCGACCTGCGGCGCTACAAGCCCGTCAGCCCCAGCACCGTCTTCGCCTGGAAAGTCATCGGCGGGGTGGCGCTGCCGACGGGGCAGGCCGACGTGGTGCCCTTCGACCGGCGTTTCTATGCCGGCGGGGCGTCGAGCGTGCGTGGATGGCGCCTGCGCGAACTAGGCCCCGGCGCCGCCCGCTTCAACGCCTCCTCCGCCACCAACGGCACCTCCAACATCCTCGGCGGCGACGTCAAGCTGGAGGCCAGCGCCGAGCTGCGCAGCACCTTCCTGCGCAACACGCTGGCCGCCGACTGGATCTTCACGCTCTTCTCCGACGCGGGCAACGTGTGGTTCGGCCCGCGCAACCCGGGCTTCCGCAGCCGGGAAGAAGGGGCGCCGAGCGGGCGCTTTGCCTTCGACGCTTTCTACAAAGAACTGGGCGTGGGGGCGGGCTTCGGCCTGCGCCTGGCCTGGGAGTACCTCATCGTCCGGTTCGACCTGGCCTACCGCGTCTACGACCCCGCCCGCTCCGGCGAGGGCCTCCTGCCCGACGGGTTCCGAGATCCCACCCCGCACTTCGGCATCGGCCACGCTTTTTGAGCACGTCGGCGCCGCGCGGAAGGCCCCCGCCTCTCCGCCGCCTTGCCGCGCTTCCTCGATTCTTCGCCGCAATAAATCGTTCCTCCGTCCCTATTTGCGCGTCGCTGCCCGTATCTTAGGGCAGATGCCATCAGCGCGAGCCGTGTCATGTCCATCACCCGAAGCCTCTTCAACACGTTGCGCAACGCCTACCGGCGCATGTTCCAGCGGCAGGAAGACGCCCGCACGCGCGAGGCCGTCGCGGCGCTCGGACAGGTCGATCTGTTCCGCGACCTCTCGAAGCGCACCCTCTGGGACCTGGCCGAGGTGATGCACCGCCGCAACTACCGGCGCGACGAGTTCCTCTACTACGAAAACGATCCCGGCCTGGGCCTCTACATCGTGCAGCGCGGACGCGTGCGCCTGCTGGCCGAAGACGAAAACGGCCACGTGCAGGAGCTGCGCCAGGCCGCCGAACACGAGTTCTTCGGCGAACAGTCCATCCTGGGCGACTTTCGGCGCACCGAGACGGCGCAGGCCGTCACCGAGACCAGCGTGCTGGGCTTCTTCAGCCCCGACCTCAAGACGATGCTCAAGCGCAACCCCTCGGTGGGTGCCTCTGTGGTGCTGGCGCTGGCCCGCCACCTGGCCGTGCAGCAGGTCGCGCTGATGCAGCAGTTGACCGAGGACGAAGGCAAGATTGCCGCCCTGCGCCTGCTGCGCGGCGCCCCGCTGGCCGTCGAGTGAGGCCGCGCGCCCGAAAGAGATCCGCCGTTTTTGAAAGAGACTGAGCCTATGAAACCCGCCACCCCGGAACAAGAGGGCACCCGGCGCCGCTTCAAGCGCGGCATGGAGATCGAACTGGAGATCGAAAAGTTCGCCGACCGGGGCAAGTCGCTCGCGCGGCTGGAGGGCTACGTCGTCTTCGTGCCCGGCGCCGTACCGGGCGACCGGGTGCGGGCGCGCGTGGTCAAGGGCAAGAAGCGCTACGCCGAGGCCCGCCTGCTCGACGTGCTCTCGCCCAGCCCCTTGCGCACGGCGCCGCGCTGCTTCTACTTCGAGAGTTGCGGCGGCTGTGCCTGGCAGCACGTCAGCTACGAGGCCCAACTGGAGGCCAAGCGCCAGAGCGTCGAAGAGGCCCTCGTCCATCACGGCCGGCTCGAAGGCATCGAGGTGCGCCCGACGATTGGCGCCGCCGAGACCTACTTCTACCGCAACAAGATGGAGTTCTCCTTCAGCGCCCACCGCTGGCTCACCCCCAAAGAGATTGCCACGGGCGAGGACTTCGACACCGATTTTGCGCTGGGCCTGCACGTGCCGGGCAATTTCTACAAGGTGCTCGACCTGCAAGAATGCCACCTGCAATCCGAGTTGAGCGTCCGCCTGGTCAACGGCGTGCGCGCCTTCGTGCGCCGGGAGGGCTGGGCGCCGTGGAACGTGCGCGCACACACCGGCTTTCTGCGCCACCTGGTCATCCGCCAGGGCGCGCACACCGCCGAGACGATGGTCAACCTGGTCACCAGCAGCCACGACGCGGCGCGCATGGACGCCCTGGCCGCCTACCTCCAGGCGGAGTTTCCCGACGTCACCACGTTCGTCAACACCGTCAACACGGGCGTGGCCCAGACGGCCTACGGCGAGGCCGTCTACACGGTCTACGGCCCCGGTGTCATCCACGACTGCATCGGGCCGTACCGCTTCGAGATCGCCCCCAGCGCCTTCTTCCAGACCAACACGCGCCAGGCCGAACGCCTCTACGAAGTGGCCCGCGACTTCGCCGCGCTCCGGGCGGACGACCTCGTCTACGACCTCTACTGCGGCGCCGGCACCATCTCGCTCTTCGTGGCCGACCGGGTGCGGCAGGTCGTCGGCGTCGAGGTCGTCGAGGAGGCCGTCGAGAACGCCCGCGCCAACGCACGCGCCAACGGCGTCGAGAACTGCACGTTCGTCGGCGGCGACCTGCTGCGCCTCTTCACGCGCGCCTTCGTCGAGCACTACGGCCGGCCCGACGTGCTCATCGTCGACCCGCCGCGCGCCGGGATTCATCCGAAGGTGGTCGAGCGGATTGCGCGGCTGCGGCCCGAACGCCTCGTCTACGTCAGTTGCAACCCCATCACGCAGGCCCGCGACCTGGCCCTGCTGCGCGAGGTCTACGCCGTGGAGGCCGTGCAGCCCGTCGATCTCTTCCCGCACACGCATCACGTCGAAAACGTCGTTCAATTGTCGAGGATCGAAGCTTGATGGCCAAGAAAGCATTTGTGACCGGCGGCACCGGGTTCATCGGCAGCCACCTGGTCGAGGCGCTCCGACGGCGCGGCTACGGCGAGGTGCGGTGCCTGGTGCGCGCCGACATGAACTGGCTCGACGGCCAGGACGTAGTGCCCGTGCCGGGCGACCTGGGCGACCTGGCGGCGCTGGCCGAGGGCGTGCGCGGCGTCGAGCACGTCTACCACATCGCCGGCGTCACGCGCACGCCGGACTGGGCCACCTACGAAGCCACCAACGTCGCCGGCACGCTCAACCTGCTGCGCGTCCTCCGCCAGGTCAACCCCGCCGTGGAGAAAGTGCTGGTGACGAGCAGCCTGGCCGCCGTAGGCGCCTCGGAAAACGGCGTGGCCGACGAAGAGACGCCGCTCAACCCCATCAGCGCCTACGGCCGCAGCAAGGCCGTCATGGAACGCGCCCTGGCACAGCCCGACGACGACGGCACGGTCTACCTGCAGGACCTGCCCGTGGTCGTCGTCCGCCCGCCCGCCGTCTACGGACCCCGCGAGGCCGACATCTTCACCTTCTTCAAGACCGTCAAGACGGGCCTCTGCCCGATGATCGGCAGCGGCAAGGAGCCGGAACTGAGCCTCGTCCACGCCCGCGACCTCGTCGAGGGCATGATCGACGCGGTAGAGGCCGAAGCGACGACGGGCCAGACCTACTTCCTCGGCAGCGAGGCGTTTTATTCGTGGCGCGAGATCAAGGAGGCCACGACGGCGGCGCTGGGCAGGAAGGCGCTGACGCTGCCGGTGCCCGTCGCGTTCGTGGGCGTCCTCGGCGCCGTCGTCGAGGCCGCCAGCAAGCTCACCGGGCGCTACCCGCCGCTCAACCGCGACAAAGCCCGCGAAATCTTGCAGGCGTGCAAGAAGTGCTCGGTCGAAAAGGCGCAGCGCCACTTCGGCTACCGGCAAAAAATCCCGCTCGACGACGGCGTCCGCGAAACGATTGCGTGGTACAAGGAGCAGGGATGGCTTTGAGGGATTTCGGATTGGGGATTGTGGATGGGAGATCTCGGAATCCTTAGCCTGGGCGTATCGTTGATTACCTTGCGTCTCGTCGTTTTCTCGCCACCAAACCGCGATGTCCCTCGTGAGCTCGCTCGGATTTAACACCGGCTACGTCGAGGAACTCTACAAGCAGTACCTCGAAAACCCCGACAGCGTCAGCGAGAGCTGGCGCGAGTTTTTCGCCGATTACCGGCCCACGCCCTCGTTTGTGGCCGCCGCCGAGGCCCGGCCCGCTCCCGCCGAGGTCCAGGTGAAGGAAGCGCCGCCGGCGCGTCCGAGCGGCGACGGCGCGGTGCAGGAAGCCGTCGAGCCGGAAGCGCCTCCGGTGCCGGTAGCCGAAGACGCCGAGGTGAAGCCCCTGCGCGGCCCGGCGGCCAAGATCGTCGAGAACATGGAGGCCAGCCTGGGCGTGCCCACGGCCACCTCCGTGCGGTCGTTCCCGGTCAAGCTGCTGGCCGAGAACCGCAAGCTCATCAACGACTACCAGCGCAGCATCGGCGGCGAGAAGGTCTCCTACACCCACATCATCGCCTTCGCCGTGGTGCGGGCGCTCACGGCCTATCCCAACATGAACACCACCTTCCGGCAGGACAACGGCACGCCGCAGCACGTCCTGCCGAAGGCGGTCAACCTGGGCCTGGCCATCGACATCGAGCGGCGGGGCCGGCGGATGCTGCTGGTGCCCAACATCAAGCGGGCCGACGAGATGAACTTCGCCCAGTTCCTGGGCATCTACAACGACCTGATCCGCCGGGCGCGCAATAACGAGTTGGAGCTTTCGGACTTTGCCGGCACGACGGCCTCGCTGACCAACCCCGGCATGATCGGCACCAGCCTGAGCGTGCCGCGCCTGATGCCGGGGCAGGGCGTCATCGTCGGCATCGGGTCCATCGGCTTCCCGCCCGAATACCACGCCTTC
>JBFGTT010000288.1:0-5365 GCA_041565995.1 Rhodothermales bacterium | reverse complement strand
GGCGGCCCGCAACGCGGCGCACGTGCAGACCCGCCGCCTGCCCGCCGGCCTGATGCCGCAGTGGGAAGCCCCCGCCGCGCTCTTCGCCGTGCTCGACGATTTTTTGAACTGAATGTGGGTGGCATCCAGCGTTCATGGCCGGGATGCTGCCAGCCGTCAGCGATCAGCCGTCAGCGAAAGATACTTTATCCCCAATCCGGCGGATTCGTGATGGTATAGACGAGCGGACGTGTGGACGACGTTGCCGAGCCGTAGGGTGTCTTTTCCTCGTCCATACGTCCATACCCACACGAATCGCCCAAAGATACCCCCCTACCCCCGCACCTCATGAACACCCGAATGCCCATCGACGTAGCGCGGGCACGGCGCGAGACGCCCGGTTGCGCCGACGTGTTGCACTTCAACAACGCCGGCGCGGCGCTGATGCCGCAGCCTGTGGTCGAGGCCTGCATCGGCCATCTGCGGCGGGAGGCGCGCACGGGCGGCTACGAGGCCGCCGCCGAAGCCCACGAAGCCGTCGAGCACACCTACGACGCCGTCGCCCGCCTGCTCGGCTGCCGGCGCGACGAGGTGGCCGTCGTCGAGAACGCCACGCGGGCGTGGGACATGGCCTTTTACGCCTTCCCGCTCCGCCGGGGCGACCGCATGCTGACGGCGCGGGCGTCCTACGCCAGCAACTACCTCGCCTTTCTGCACGTGGCCCGCCGCACGGGCGCCGCCGTCGAGGTGATCGAAAGCGACGTGCACGGGCAGATCGACGTCGACGCGTTGCGGGCGGCGCTCGACGAGCGGGTGAAGCTGATTGCGCTGACGCACGTGCCCACCAACGGCGGCCTGGTCAACCCCGCCGCCGAGGTGGGGCGCGTGGCGCGGCAGGCCGGCATCCCGTTCCTGCTCGACGCCTGCCAGAGCGCCGGACAGATGCCCCTCGACGTGGACGCCCTCGGCGCGGACGTGCTCTCGGCCACCAGCCGCAAGTTTCTGCGCGGGCCGCGCGGCGTGGGCTTCCTCTACGTCCGAAGCAGCCTGCTCGACCGGCTCGACCCTCCCTTTCTGGACCTGCACGCCGCCACCTGGACCGCCGCGGACGCCTACGAGGTGCGCCCCGACGCCCGCCGCTTCGAGACCTGGGAGGGCAACGTCGCCGCCAAGATCGGCCTCGGCGTCGCCGTCGACTACGCGATGGGGTGGGGGCTGGCGGCCGTCTGGGAGCGCGTGCAGGCGCTGGCCGAGGCGTTGCGCGCCCGCCTGCGCACGCTCCCCGGCGTGACGGTGCACGACCTGGGGCGCACCCGCTGCGGCATCGTCACCTTCTCCGCCGAGAGCCGGGCGGCCGCCGCCCTCCGCGACGGCCTCCGCGCCGGGGGCGTCAACGTGGCCGTCTCCCCTCCCAGCTCGACGCTGCTCGACGCCGAGGCCCGCCGCCTGCCCGACCTGGTCCGCGCCTCGGTCCACTATTACAACACCGAGGAGGAGGTCGACCGGTTTTGCGCGGCGCTGGCGGCGCTGCTGCGCTGACACACCGCCTGAGCAGCGCGCCTGTAAAGAAATCATTTTTTTCTTAAGCAAGAGGTTATATTTGCCCTCTTTTTGTGTCTAATAGCATAGAAGGCTTCGTTACTTCGTCGCACCGAGGTGTATTAACTATGTGCGTACGTGCCATGTAGTTACCGGGCAAAGCCATGACCACCTTCCAGCATCCACACCGCGTCCAGTTGCTTTCGAGCAGCTTCCAGTACCCGGATCGCCGGCTGTTCTTTACGCGGGCGCGCCTGTTCCTGGACCGCATAGAACTTTCGGGATGGCAGTTCGGCAAGAAGCACGAGCGGCGCATCCTGCTCGACGAGTTGCAGAAGATCGAGTGGGACGGCGGCGCCTCGCAAGCCGTCTTCCATCTGAGTGAGGACGAGCCGGTGCGGCTGCGGCTGCCGCAGCTGGATAGCTGGAAGCACTCGCTGGAGCAGCGGCTCTCGTGGAGCGCGCCGGGTCGATTCCGGATAGCGGCTCCCGCGAGCCACACCGCCCGGCGGGATCTCCCGTTGCAAGACCTGGTCACGCTGGCCTCCGCCATGGGGTGAGCGCCCGGCTGCCGTATGCATGCATCTCCTCTGACCGAGAGGATCGCCCCGCGCGGTCCTCTCTTTTTTTAGGCCGTCGCCCCATCCGGCGGGCCACCGTTCCATGAGCGCCGGGTTTTTGCTACCTTACCCCCTCTCCTTGACGAGCTAACGCCCGTGGCTTCTTCTGCCGACTCCTACAACCGTCGCGCCGTCTTCGCCTGGTCGCTCTACGACTTCGCCAACTCGTCCTTTACGACGCTGGTGGTGACGTTCATCTACGCGGCGTACTTCACGAAGGGCATCGCCGAGAACGAAATCGCCGGCACCGGGCAGTGGTCCATCGCGGTGACGATCACGGCGCTGGTGGTGGCGTTGCTCTCGCCCTACCTGGGCGCCATCGCGGATCGCGGCGGCTACCGCAAACGCTTTCTGCTGATCACGACGGTGGTGGGCGCCGGCGGCAGTGCGGTGCTGTTCTTTCCGCAGCAGGGGGAGGTGGTCTTCGCGCTGACCGTCTTCACCGTGGCGAACATCGCCTTCGAGATGGGGATGGTCTTCTACAACGCCTACCTGCCCGACCTCGCCCCGCCGGAGAAGATCGGGCGTATTTCGGGCTACGGCTGGGGGCTGGGCTACCTGGGGGGGCTGCTGTGCCTGGTCGTGGCGCTCTTCGCCTTCGTCCAGACCGAGACGCCGCTCTTCGGCTTCTCGACCGACGGCGGCGCCCACATCCGGGCGACGAACCTGCTCGTGGCGGCCTGGTACGCCGTCTTCGCGCTGCCCCTCTTTCTCTGGGTAAAGGACCGCCCCGCCCCGCCGCTGGCGCCGGGCAGGAGCCTCCTGCGCATGGCGAGCCGGCAGCTCATGGGCACCTTCACCGAGATCCGGCAGCGCTACCGGCAGATCGTCCGCTTCCTGGTGGCCCGGCTGATCTACAACGACGGCCTGATCACCATCTTCGCCTTCGGCGGCATCTACGCGCAGGGCACCTTCGGCTTCGAAACCGCCGAGATCATCCTCTTCGGCATCGCGCTCAACGTGGCCGCGGGCGCCGGGGCGCTGGCCTTCGGCTTCCTCGACGACGCGCTCGGCGGCAAGACCACCATCCTGATCTCGATCGCGGGCTTGTTCGGGGCGACCCTGCTGGCGGTGCTGACGGCGAGCAAGCTGGGGTTCTGGGTGGCCGCCGTCGTGGTGGGGTTGCTGGCCGGGCCGAACCAGGCGGCCAGCCGCTCGTTGATGGGGCGCTTCGTGCCGCCGGAGAAGGACAACGAGTTCTTCGGCTTCTTTGCCTTCTCGGGCAAGGCCACCTCGTTCCTGGGGCCGCTGTTGCTGGGCTGGTTCACGACGCTCTTTGCCAGCCAGCGCGCCGGGGTGGCCACGCTGCTGGGCTTCTTCCTCGTCGGCGGCCTGCTGCTGCTGCTCGTGGACGAGCAAGAAGGCATCGCGCTGGCGAAGAAGCCGGTGGAGTTGCCCTCGCCGGGCGCCGACGACGCGCGGGCCGGGTGACGACGACGGACGAACGACGATGGATGAACGACGATGGACGATAGACGAACGACGATCCCTTTCGCCTGTAAACAGAAACGCCGTCCGGCGCCGTACGCTCTATGACCGCCCAGCCTCCCCTCCCGACGATCCGCGACATCGCCGGCGCCCTGGAAGCCTGGGCGCCGCCCGGCTCGGCGCAGTCGTACGACAACGTGGGCTTGCAGGTGGGCGACGCCGCCCGCCGCGTCGAGCGCGCGCTCATCGCCCTCGACCTGACGCCCGCTGTGCTGGAGGAGGCCCGCCGGCACGGCGCCACGCTGATCCTGACGCATCATCCGTTGCTCTTCAAGCCTTTGCGCAGCCTCACCGCCGGCGGCTTTGTCAGCAGCCTGGCGCTGCGCCTGGCCGAGGCCGGCGTCGCCCTCTACAGCATCCACACCAACCTCGACGCGGCGCCCGGCGGCGTCTCCTTCGCCCTGGCCGAGACGCTCGGCCTCGAAGCGCCGCGCTTTCTCGACACGTTCGGCGAGTCGCTCTACAAGCTCGCCGTGTTCGTCCCCGCCGACCACTTCGAGGCGGTGCGGGCGGCGCTGGCCGAGGCGGGCGCCGGGCGCATCGGCGACTACGAGGCGTGCGCCTTCGCCTACCCCGGACGCGGCTTCTTCCGCCCCGGCGAGGCGACCAACCCGTTCATCGGCGAGGCCGGCGGCCCGCTGGAGTCCGTCGAGGAGATGAAGCTGGAGGTAGAGGTAGCCCGCTGGGACCTCGACCGCGTGCTGCGGGCGCTGCGCGCGGCGCATCCCTACGAAGAGGTGGCCTACGACGTGTACCCCGTCGTGCAGCGGTACACGCGGGCGGGGCTGGGCGCCGTCGGACGCCTGCCCGCGCCTATGCCGCTGGCGGCGTTCTTGCAGCGCGTAGCCGAGCGCCTGGAGGCCGCCAGCCTCCGCTACGTGGGCGATCCGCAGGCGCAGGTCGAGACGGTGGCCGTCTGCGGCGGATCGGGCAGCAGCTTCACCCGGCAGGCCCTGGCCGCCGGCGCCGACGCCTACGTCACCGCCGACGTGACCTACCACACCTTCTTCGACGTGCTCGACGAGGCGGGCCGCCCGCGCATGGCGCTGATCGACGCGGGCCACTACGAGACGGAGGCCGTCACCGAGCGCCTGCTGCAACGCTGGCTCGCGGCGCGCTTCCCGGCGGTGGAGTGGCTGCGCACGGCCACGCGCACCAGCCCCATGGCGACGTTCGTGCCCGAACGGCGGGGGGCGTGATGCGTGTGGGGGTGTGGGAGTCTGGGGGACGGAAGGGAAAACGCGCGCGCGGCCTCCTTCCCACTTCGAAACGGCGCGCTTTAACCAGGTGCCGGATCAAACGGGAAAGCCAAAAACCTATCGCGGGCTGCGGCGTTGAAAGAGGTTGGACTACGCTAGAGCGCCAGCACCCAACCATTCAGCCCGAGAACCGCCCATGGCCACGGCCCAAGAGACCAGCATCGGAGAACAGCTTCGCGCGCTGATCCGCCTCCAACACATCGACAGCCGGATCGACCAGGTCCGCAAACTGCGCGGCGACCTGCCCGAGGAAATCCGCGACCTGGAAGACGAAAAGACCGGCCTGCAAACCCGCATCGAAAACATCAAGAAAGAACAGCACGAGACTGCCGAGAGCCGCCTCCAGGCCGAACGCGACATCTACGAAGCCGAGAGCCTCATCAAGCGCTACGAGGAACAGCAGCTTCAGGTGCGCAACAACCGCGAGTACGACGCGCTCACCAAAGAAATCGAAGCCCAGAAGCACCGCATCGCCGAGGC
>JBFGTT010000287.1:0-5369 GCA_041565995.1 Rhodothermales bacterium | reverse complement strand
GACCTTCAGCCTGAGGAAGCGAATTTGCGGTCGATTGGGTGCAGCGCAAGGCGTTTTTCGAGCGCGATGCAGCGCATCGGGCGAGGAAAACAACGGGGCGCCTGCGCCGAACCGGCCCAAAGGCGCGACGCACGGTGATGGTCGACGTGCCCTAAGCACCGGGGCGCGGCGGGCAGCATGCTCCGCGCGCCCACGCCCGCCGGGGCTGCCTGCGCCTCCCCCTCACGTCCTTTCGCCGTACGGATCTCGTGTCTCCGCTGCTAACGCTCACCACCGATTTCGGCTCGCGCGACGCCTACGTGGCGGCCATGAAAGGCGTCATCCTGTCGATCCACCCGGCGGCGCGGCTGATCGACATCACGCACGAGGTCACGCCGCAGGACGTGATGGAGGCGGCCTTCGTGCTGCGCCAGGCCGTGCCGTTCTTCCCGGCGGGCACCGTCCACCTGGTCGTCGTCGATCCGGGCGTGGGCACCCGGCGGCGGCCTCTGGCGCTGCGCCACGGCGGCCACTGCTTCGTCGGCCCCGACAACGGCCTCTTCGCGCTGCTGCTCGACGTGGCCGCGCCCGACGAGCTGGTGGTGCTGGACCGGCCCGCCTTCTGGCGCGCGCCCGAAGCCTGCGACACCTTCCACGGACGCGACATCTTCGCCCCGGTGGCGGCGCACCTGGCGGCCGGGCGCGCCCTGGCCGAGGTGGGCACCCCCGCCGAGGCGCTCCAACCGCTGCACTGGGCGCTGCCCATCGACGACGCGCAGGGCATCCGGGGCTGGATCGTCCACGTGGATCACTTCGGCAACTGCGTCACCAACATCCCCCGCCCGCAGTTCGAGCAGCGGCGCAACGGGCGCCCGCTCAAGTGCTTCGCCGGCAACGCGATACTCACGCAGGTGCACCCCACCTACGGCGCCGCCGAGACCGGCGAGCCGCTCTTGCTCTTCGGCAGCAGCGGTTTTCTGGAGATTGCCGTCAACACCGGGAACGCATCGAACCTGCTCGACATTCGTAAGGGCACGCCGGTCAACGTCGTCTTCCTCGACGAACGCTAGGAGGCAGCGCGCCTGCCGCTCAGGACGCTTTCGTCCTCCATCACCCGAACACTTTAACCCCTAAACACTTTAACACCCCGACACGCCCTGCTCGATCCCGCCGACCATGTCTGACGCTTCACAGACCGACCGCCGCGCGCTCCTGCTGGCGCACCTCGACAGTGTCTACGCGCTGGCGCAAGCCGTAGCGCCGGACGCCGAGCGGGCCGCCCGGCTCGTCGAGGACACCTACGTGCAGGCGCTCGCTACGCTGCCGCCGGGCCGCCCGCCCGAAGACGACAAGCGCCGGCTGCTGCACCTGATGATGCAGGTCCACCGCGAGCAGGCCGCCTTCCCCGAACCGACCGCCGAAGCCGGCGCGGAGCCGCCCGCCAAGGCCATGCACGCCTTTCGCCGCCGCCTGGCCGAGGAGATCGCCGACAGCGCGCTGCCCGCCGTCTTCGCCGCCCTGCCCGAAGCGCAGCGGCTGATCCTGTTGCTGTGCGAGGTGGAAGACTTCCCCTGCTCCGACGCAGCCTTCGTGCTCGACCTCGACGCCGAGGCAGCCTGCCGGCGCCTGGAACAGGCCCGCGCTGCCGTCCTGGCCGCCCTGCACGAGGGCGCCTCCGCCCACGAACGACGCCTGATGGAATCCGGCCTGCCGGAAGACTGGCTCCGGCACGCGCTCCGACGAACGGCCGCCGCCGCCTTCCGCCCCGCCCCGCCGTCGCTGCATCCGTCCATCACCAGGGCTGCCGAGGCCAGACCGCCGTCGCCGCCGGAAGCACCGCCGCTCGAACCGCCGCCGCCCGAACCGCCGCGCCTGTCGCTGCCGGAGGAGCGCCTGGCCGACGCGCTGCCCCGGCCTGCCGCCTTCGGCGCGCGCCTCGGACGCTTCGCCCTGGCCCTGCTGCTGGTGACCGCCATCGGGCTGATCGGCTACTTCGCCTCGCGGTCGTTCGAGCGCCCCGCCGAGACCAACGCCGTGACGCTCTCGGTCCAGAAGGCCGACGACGTGAGCCTGACCTTTCGCACGGGCAGCCCGGAGCAGGCCGAGGAATTCGTGCAAGGCCGCCTGGGCTGGCGGCTGACGCTGCCGAGCATCGACGAGGCCACGCTCATCGGCGTGGGCATCCGCGAGCCGGCCTCCGGCGTGGCCGTGCCCGTCTTTCTCTACGAAGACGCCGGCGGCGCAGCGACTCCTCCGATTGCGCTCTACGTCTACAGCTACGCCCTGTTCGACCGCTACCGGGACCGCATCCAGCTCGAACCGGGCATCCTGCGCCAGATCCAGGAAGAGCAGCGCTTCGACCTGCACGACCTGGGCGAGCGCCAGGTGCTCGTCTGGCGCCACCGCGACGACATCTACCTGGCCGTCACCTCGGGCGACGCCGAGGCCCTCCGCCAGCGCATCGTCTTCCCCTCCTGACGCCGAACCGACGAATCTTTCGTCCCCTCGTCGGCTCGTCCTCTCACTCCTTTCCCGCCGCCGGCAGTTCGATCCGGAAGGTGGTGCCGTGGCCCGGCTTCGAGTGGGTCAGGAGGAGCGCGCCGCCGTGGTAGTCCTCGACGATGCGCTTGGCGAGGCTCAGACCCAGGCCCCAGCCCCGCTTCTTGGTGCTGTAGCCGGGCCGGAAGACGTTCTTCCACTGGCGCCGGTCGACGCCCCTGCCGTCGTCCTTCACGTCGATGAAGATGCGTCCGTCTTCCCGGTGCGCGGCGATCTGGATGCGGCCCTCGTCCTTCTCGATGGCGTCGAGGGCGTTTTTGAGCAGGTTTTCGATGACCCACTCGAAGAGTTCGGCGTTGAGCGGTGCGTGCAGGCCCTCGGGCACGTCTACGTCGAGCCGGACGCGCTTGCCCTGCTGCGGGAAGCGGCGGCGCATGTAGTCGGCGGTGCGGGCGATGAAAGGGGCCAGCGGCATCGCTTCGAGGCGGGGCATCGAGCCGATGTCGTTGAAGCGCCCGGCCACGCGGTTGAGCCGTTCGATGTCGTTCTCGATCTCGTCGAGCGCGGCGGCCTGCTCGGCGGGCGGCATGCCGGGTTGCCGCAGCAGTTCGAGCCACCCCATCAGGCTCGATATCGGCGTGCCGAGTTGGTGGGCGGCTTCGCGGGCCATCCCCACCCACAGGCTGCTCTGCTCGCTGCGGCGCACGTACGAGAAGCCCAGGTAGCCCACCAGGATGAACAGCCCCACGAAGAGCAACTGGAGCCACGGATAGACCCGCAGCTCTTTGACCAGGTTCGACTCGTCGTAGAAGACGAACTGCTTGAACTTCTGCTCGCCGAAATCCTGCTCGATGGCGATGGGCGGATAGGCCTGGGCCATCTGCTCGACGCGCCGGACGAGCCGCGCTCTGGCCGCGGCGGAACTGGCGGTGTCGGGCACCGAGGAGACGTTGCGCCAGATCAAAGGCTGCTGCCGGCTCGAATCGGTGATGATGGCGGGCACGCCGAAGTCGTTGGGGATGAGGATCTCGTCGGTGATGAAGTTGACCTGTTCGTCCGAGGGCTGGGTTTGCGCCCAGGCGACGGCCTCGCGGAAGGCGGCCAGCCGGGCCGGATCGGGCGGCGGGCCGCTCTGCGGGCGCTGGAGGCCGGCCAGGAACCGGTCGAGCGCCACGAGTTGCTCCTGGTAGGGATTGAACGAGGTGACGTTGCCGAGGTGGTTGTAGGCGCCGGCCCAGATGCGGACGCTGGCCCGCTCGCGCGCGCGCAACCGGTCTACGAGGTGGTTCGTGTAGGCCAGCGAGGCCACGGCAATCAGCCCGGCGAAGAGGATCAGCCCCAGCTTGAGGTTGACGGAAAGGCGATAGGCCCTCATGGCGGCGCAAGGGTCAGGTGGCAGGACGAACGCAACGCCGTTCGACGGCAGCTTGGGGAGGGCGGAGGAACGTAAGGGTGCCGGTAGCGCCCGTGGCGGCGGCCCCCCCTACGTTTCACGCGTCAGGCCGTAAAAAATGTCGATAGGCCGTCGTGTCGAGGAGCGGAGATTCAGACCGAGACGCCCAGGCCGGCGCGCTGGCCGACGATGGTCTGGCTGCGCTTCGGCCCCGTCGAGATCATGCTGATGCCCACGCCCATAAACTCGGCGATGAACCGGAGATACCGCCGGGCAGCCTCGGGCAACTCGTCGAAGCGGTCGACGCCGGTGATGTCTTCGGCCCAGCCGGAGAAGGTCTCGTAGCGGGGTTCGACCTTTTCGAGCGTCTGCACCTCGGCGGGGAAGCGGGCCGTCTCCTTGTCGTCGTAGCGGTAGCGGGTGCAGACTTCGAGCCGGTCGAGGCCGGTGAGTACGTCGAGCTTGGTGATAGCCAGTTCGGTGAAGCCGTTGATCATGGCGGTGTAGCGCAGCGCCACCAGGTCGAGCCATCCGCAGCGGCGCGGGCGGCCCGTGGTGGCGCCGAACTCGTGCCCCACCTCGCGCAGCCGCCGGCCCGTCGCGTCGTCGAGTTCGGTGGGGAAAGGGCCGTTGCCCACGCGCGTGCAGTAGGCCTTGACGATGCCGATGACGCGGTTGACCGCCGTGGGCGGGATGCCCAGGCCGGTGCAGGCGCCGCCGACGGTGGGGTGGCTGGAGGTGACGAACGGATAGGTGCCGAAGTCTACGTCGAGCAGCGACCCCTGCGCACCCTCGGCCAGCACGTGGCGGCCCTGCGCCAGCGCCGCGTTGAGGTAGGCCGCCGTGTCGGTCACGTAGGGATCGATCTGCTGGTCGAACTCGACGTACTCCTCGATGATCTCTTCGACGTCGAGGCCCTCGGCGCCGTAGATGCTCTGCAAGATGACGTTTTTCTCCTCGATGGCGCGCTTGAGCTTCTGCCGCAGCACGTCGCGGTCGAGCAGATCGACCACGCGGATGCCCGTGCGGGCGAACTTGTCGACGTAGGCCGGGCCGATGCCGCGCCCGGTAGTGCCGATGGCGCCGGCGTCGCGCGCGCGTTCGCGGGCCTCCTCCACCTTTTTGTGGTAGGGCATGATCAGGTGGGCGTTGTGCGAGATGAAGAGCCGCCCCTCCACCGCGTAGCCCAACTCGCGGATCATGCGGATCTCCTCCATCAAGGCCACCGGGTCGATGACGACGCCGTTGCCGATGACGCAGCTGACGCCCTCGTGGAAGATGCCGCTGGGCACCAGGTGCAGCACAAACGTCTGGTCCCCCCAACAGATGGTATGCCCGGCGTTGGCCCCGCCCTGGTAGCGCGCCACGACATCGACCTCTTCGCTGAGCAAATCGACGATCTTGCCCTTGCCCTCGTCGCCCCACTGACTTCCTATGACTACCGTTACCGACATCGCTCCGATGGGTTTGCGTGTTCTACACAGGGAAGGCGGCGAGG
>JBFGTT010000286.1:0-5380 GCA_041565995.1 Rhodothermales bacterium | reverse complement strand
GGTAGATCCCGCTGGGCAGGCTCGTCGCGTCGAACACGACCTCGTGCGCGCCGGCTGCTACCGTCGCGTCGACGAGTTGCGCCACGGCGCGGCCCGTCACGTCGTAGACGGCCAGGCGCACGTGCGCGGCCTCAGGCAGCGTGTAGGCGAGGGTCGTGGCCGGGTTGAACGGGTTCGGATAAGCTGCCAGGGTGAAGGTGTTGGGCGTCTCGCCTAGGCCCGCCTTGGGCGCCGTGAGCGTCGAATTGTAGCGCGGACCTTGATCGACGCAGTCGCTACCGGGTCGCTGGTCGTGCGGCACGCAGACCGTAACGGTGCCGGTGCATTCGCCGCCCTGACCGTCATCGGCGGTGAAGCCGATGTGGTAGACGCGTCCGTCGCCCGGCACCTTCTTGGTACCCGAGCGTTCGGCGCGCACGTGGGCGGTGGCGGTGCCCACGCCCATGCCGTCCGGCGAGAAGCGGCCGTCGCCGAAGGTGTCGACCGGCTCATCCTGGAAGATCGACGTGACGGTGATCGTCACTGGATCGCCGTCCGGGTCGGTGACGCGGAGGATGTCGATGGCGTGGAACTTGTGGTTCGGCGGCCAGAGCCGATCAGGATTGGCGATGGCGTCGTCGCATTCGGGCGGCGCGTTGCACCTGATCGTCAGGTCGGAGAGCACCGGGGTGACGGGGGCGGTTTCCGAACCCCTGTCGAGCTTCGCGCGCACCTCGTAGAATTGACCGCTCAGCCCCGTGTCGGCGCCGTAGGTCACGGCTACAAACGCCCCGCCGGGCGGGTCTACGTCGGCGGCCCGAGCCTCGACGGTGATGCTCGTGGTGCCCGGCTCGGCGCCTTCAGGCTCGTCGTTCCAGAAGATGCGGCAGTGATCGGTGCCGGAGGCGCCCGTGTCGTAGATGACGGACCAGGTGCCGCTGCTGGGCGGGGCCGTCAGCGTGCTGCCGGTCATGTCGCTGTAGTTGTAGGGACCGGCGTTGAGGTTGTTATACTTGACCGCGTCGAGATCGACGACCAGGTCTTCCAGGTTGGTGCCCGGGTCGATGCGGCTGACGGTGTGGGTGCACAGGTTGGTGGCCCACACCTTGCCGTTGCCGTCCACGGCCACACCCGTCGGGCACGCATTAGGAGGGTTGGCGGCGTCAACGGCGATTGCCGTAATGAAGGTACCGTTGTTGTCCAGGCGGGAAACATCATCGCCGCCGCTGTTGGCTACCCAGACGTTGTTATCGACAGGCGTGACGGCCACGCCGCGGTCGGCGCCACCTCCGAACGTGGTAAACGGCCCCAGGATGGGTGCACCGGGCGGTGCAATCTTCAAGATCGTGTCGAAGCCGAAGTTGCTGTGCCAGATGAAGCCGTTGGTGTCGATGCCCAGGCCGTAGGATGTGCGCCCGATGTTGATGCAGACACCGCTCGGGCCTGACGGATCGTAGCGTAGCAGGTCGAACGAGAGCGAAGCCGACCAGAGGATGCCGTTGCCGTCGACCAGGCCGCCGTAGCCGCCGCAGCCCAGGTTGAACTGCGTGCCGGCCACCGCGATGCCGTTCGCGTCGTACAACTCGTGCACCCGGTTGCCCAGGCCGCCGACCCAGACGTTGTTCGATCCGTCAACCGCCACGGTGCGTACGTTTGTGCCGCTGGTGCGGACGTAGTGGATGATGCACTCATCGACTGCGGTTGAGACGCCGCCATTGTCGTCTGCACCGCCCGCATTGTTCCAATCCAGGACATTGCCTAGCGCCGTCGAGGTTTGGATCACGCCGTCCGGAGGTCCTATCCCACCAGGGCCGTGACGGTCGACGCACTGGCCGTTCTCTTCCAGGCCCACGTGCACCACCGACCCCCGGTTACCGGACGCCTCGGCCCGGTTGCCGGCCCAGACGTTGCCGTTGGCGTCCACCGTGGTGCGCGACGGGTTACGGCCCCGGCCATCGGGGGCAGACAGATACTCGCCCAGCACCGCGCCCGTGTTGGCGTCGATCTTGACGATGGTGCCCCGGTTTGAGGCCGCCACCCAGACGAAGTCGAACGCCTCGCCCACGTTAACGAGTTTCACTTCGTCGCCCGCCGTCGTCACGTTGATCCCCGTGCAATCCGAATTGAGCGGGGGTGGACATTCAAAGTCGGCGGTGGACGTGTAGGTTTGCGTCTGCGCCGTGGCGGTGGCTACGCCCAGAAAAGCGGCCAGCGCTACCACCACGAGCGCCGTACTACAGAAACGTAAAGATCGTGACATGACGTACCTCCATGGAATTGAGGGTGATGCCTGCCCACACACGGAAGCGGCAACGTCGGAGGACCGGTCAAACTGCGCGTGCTTAGCGGTAGCTCATTGCTTCTCGGATGAGACGTACTCGGGCCGGAGCCTCACGGCAGGCGCCATATTTTTTCTTCAAGAAAGAACAGGCGTGCAAGGTCGGGCGAGAGGATGCCATCTGGAAACTTGCCTGCACACATCCCGACCCTTGCTGCCCAAATAATTCCAAATTGGTTTTCCGCCTGCGAGGGATCTTCCCCCTTGACATGTCAGAGATGTGCTGATTTTACTGTGGAGCAAAACCTTGCAGGCGTGGGGCACTTCACTTCAAAAGCGTCACCGTCCGCGTGGCGCTGAAGCGCTCGCCCGCGACGCGGATCAGGTAGCGGCCGCCGGGCAGACGGCCCGCCTCGAACGAGAAAGCGCGCGGCGTCTGCGCCGGCAGCACGGCGTCGTGGAGCACGGCCACGCGGCGGCCCAGCAGGTCGTAGACGGCCAGGCGCACGCGTTGCGGCTGCGCCACGGTGAGGCGGACGCGCAGGCCCGCGTGGAACGGGTTCGGATAGGCTTGCAGGGCGAAGGCGTCGTGCGTCTCGCCGTGCGCTTCGACGCCGGTGCGAATCTGCGCGTTGAACTCGCCGGGCGTGGGGGTGCCGGCACCCCAGTCGGCGGCGGGCGTGGCGCCGTCGCCGAAGAAGGAGAGCGTCGCGCCGGCAGGCACCGCCGCCGCTGCCGCGCCCGTTTGCCAGCGGCCCGCCGCCGTCGCCACCGAATCGAGGCCGTCGTGCTGCGCCGCGCCGAAGGCGACGTAGCTGAGCAGGTTGCCGGCGTCGTCGGAGGGACGGCTGACGAAGAGACCCACCTCGCCGTCGGGCGACTCCGGATCTCCGTCGGCGTTGCGGTTGGCGTCCCAGTCCACGACGAGGAACGTGGCCGGCGCCATCGCGGTGCGGCCCGAGCGGACGCGGAGGCTGCGCAGTTGCGCGCAGACGGGCGAGGTGCACAGCCAGTAGCTGGCAACGTTGATGCGCTGGTCGTTGCCGTTGAAGATTTCGACCCAGCGCACTTCGTAGTTGACTTCGTTGATGCGGATAGGCAGGGCCGAGGCGCCCGCCGGACGCGGGTGCGGCGCCTGGGCCGCCGCGCCGCCCACCGCCGCCGCCATCAGCAAGAGACACAGAATCCGTTCACGCATGGCGCGTCCGCTCGTTGAGGCCGGAGTCAGGCGATCATACGGCGTCAGGGTGAAGCGTGGTGCCTGGCGTCGTGTGGGGGTGTTGTTTCGAGGATAGCGGATTGAAGCTGGAGGATCGCAGGCAGGCAGCGCGCTCGATCTTCTATCCTCCCATACGCCCACACGCCCACACGTTCCAACCCTGTTGCCGTATCACCTCGTTCGTGGGTCGATCAAACCCCGCTTTTGTTTCGCGCTGCCGTGCGGGGGCCACAAAAAAAGCCCCGCCGAAGGATTCAGCGGGGCGCGTCTGGTACCGGAGCCGTCCGGCTCACTTGAGCAGCGTCACGCGTTGCGTGCTGGTGAACTGCTCGCCGGCGGCGCGGATGAGGTAGAGGCCGCTGGGCAGGTTGTCCGCCTCGAAGGTGAAGGTGTGGCGTTCCTGCGCCGTCAGCACGCCGTCGTGGAGCAGGGCCACGCGATAGCCGAGCAGGTTGTAGACCTCCACGCGCACCGGTTGCTCGCGGGCCACCGTCAGCGTGAACTGCGTGCTGGGGTTGAACGGATTCGGATAGGCCGCCGTCAGCAGGAACCCCTCGGCCGCCTCGTTCGGTTCGGGCTGGACCACGGCGGCGTCCTGCGCGGAGCCGCCGCGCGCCTGGACGGCCTGCGCCTGCACCGCCGGGACGCAGGCGAGCAAGAGCAGCAGAAGCAGTAGCGGTATGCGCATCGTTCGTGACCTCGGTTCGTGGGGCGGCGCCTGTCCTGTTTCATCGACGGCGCGGAGTTTTCGTTACACGCATCAGCGCGCATTTTGTGTCACGCTGGTGGCCGCGCTGTCTGATTTTGCCGTGAAACTTCTGCTACGCCGCCCCTGATCTGGCGAGGAGGCGCTCCGTCGTGGTACACCGGCGCGCCGTGCAATACCCGTGCCGGAGGCGCTACCGCCGCGATGCGCGTAGCACGCGGCCGGGGCGGGCGCCGGTGAGCGCGCCGTCGCGCAGCACGGCCTGGCCGTTGACGAAGACGTGGCGGACGCCCTCGGCGTACTGGTGCGGGTCGGCGAAGGTGGCCCGGTCCTGGATCGTCGCCGGGTCGAGCACCGAGAGGTCGGCGAAGGCGCCGGCGCGCAGGACGCCGCGCCCGGCCAGGCCGAGGCGCTGCGCCGGCAGGCTGGTCATCTTGCGGACGGCTTCGGCGAAGGAGAGCACGTGGCGTTCGCGCACGTAGCGGGCCAGCACGCGGGCGAAGGCGCCGTAGTTGCGGGGGTGGGGCACGCCCACGCCGGGGTCGGGAATGCCGCCGTCCGACGAGATCATCGTCATCGGGTGGCGCATCACGCGCTGCACGTCGTCTTCGGACATCGAGTGGAAGACGCCCTGGCAACCGCCCTGCGCTTGCAGCTCCATCGCCACCTCGGCGGCCTGCTCGACGGTGACCGCACGGCCCTGCTCGGCCAGCATGTCGGCCAGGCTCTTGCCGTTGCGCGTGGCGTCGAAGGCGCAGTGGGCCGCCACGATGGTGGCCGGGTCGCCGCCGCGCTCGGCGTTGATGTGATCGACGAGGTCGCGGCGGATGCGGGCGCGGGTTTCGGGATCCTGGAGCCGTTTCGCGAGGGCGTCTCGGCCGCCTTCTTTGCTCCAGGCCGGGAAGAGGATGGTCAGTCCGGTGCTGGAGGCGGTGTAGGGATACTGGTCGCTGGCTGCGTCCACGCCGCGCGCGCGTGCCTCGTCGATGAGCCGAAGTGAGGCTTCGGTGCCGCCCCACCGACCCGGCCCGATGACCTTGTGATGCGTCACCTGCGCGGCCACGTCGGCTTCTTCGCCCACGCGGATCACCTCGGCGACGCTCTCAAGCAACCGCCCGCCCTCGTCGCGGATGTGGCTGATGTAGAGGCCGCCGTAGGGCGCCGTCGCCCGCGCCAGCGCCACGAGTTCTTCCGTCGC
>JBFGTT010000285.1:0-5381 GCA_041565995.1 Rhodothermales bacterium | reverse complement strand
CCGGCTCCTGGCTCGCCTGGAAGGTCTCGTCCCCGAAGCCTTCGCCCGCACGGCGCGGCACCCGCGCCTGGACGTGCCGATGCGCCTGGCCGACATGCTCTTCTTCCACGCCGAACACGACGACTACCACTTGGCCCGCATCACCGAACTGGCCCGGCTATTCGCGGGTTGAGGCGCGCCCTGTGGCGTGCGCCCGGCGGCCCGGAGCGGCCTCAGCCGGCAGCCTGAGGCGTCGCGGCTTCGTCGATCAGGTGCGCCATCCGTTCGAAGCCCTGCTTCACCTCCATCAGGCGCGTGGCGATCAGGCGGCTCAGCGGGCGGCGCATCCAGCCGGGCAAGGCGGCGTCGAGCTTGAGGTTCCAGCGCACGCGCGTCCCGGCAGGCGTGGGTTCGAGGCGGCCCGTAATTTTTAGCCTCAGCAGCCCCTTGCTCAGGCGCACCGTGTAGTATTCGAACGGGCGCCAGGCCAGGATGTGTTCGATGAATCGAGACTTCGTGCAGTGATTTTCGGCGGCGCGGCTCGTGCGTCCGTAGGGCCGTTCTCCGGCTTCCCAGGAGGATCCCTCCATCCAGCGCGTGCGCTTGTGGGGGTCTTGCAGCCAGTCCCACACCACCGGCGGCGGGGCCTCAAACTCGTGCGGGACCACCACGTCGGCGTCTTCCTCCGAGAGGAACTCGTGCCGCCCTTCGAGCAGGTCGCGGTAGCGGTCGTCCAGGTTGAGGCTGCCGGTGCGGACATCGCCGAGGTGCTCGTAGGATTCGAGGCTCTCGTGCAAGCCCTGCGGGTGGATCCCCATCTGTTGCAGGCTGGCTTCGGAGAACAAGGCGTAGCCGCGCCACCCCGTCGCGTCGCGGACGCCGTTTTTGAGGAGCCGGTGGGCCAGGTTGACGCACGAGCCGACGGGCTTGCGCTTGCCGGCCACCTCCTGGAGCACGTACTCGCCGTAGTGCGCGACGAATTTCAGGTCGAGGCCGGAGATGGCCTGGCAGCCTTTGCAGGGGCACGTGGCGTTGTGCAGCATGGTCCGCCGGAGGTCTCGAAAGGCGATGTAGGCTTCCTCGATGAGCTCCAGCAGCAGTTCGCCGCGCGTGAGGTCGGTTTCGGGGGCGTAGACGAACACGGCGTCGCCTTCCACCTCGGCCAGCGTCAGCGTCGGGGTGAGGTGTTGAAGGATCAGCAGGATCAGTTCGCGCAGGATCTTGGGGCCGTGATCGAGTTCCGTCTCCTCGATGAAAGACGTGTAGCCGGAGATGTCGGCCAGGACGAGATACCCACGCTGGATAGGGGATTCCATGGGGTCTTGCCTTCCGGGGTGAGACGGAGCGCTGCACGAGGAGCCGAAAGCCTGTGACGCCGTTTTTTGTTCCCCCGCCGGGCCTGTCGCGCGGGCCTGTAGTGCTCAGTCATCTCCGAGAGCATCCGCGAGGTTTGCGGCAAGCATCTCGCTCAGGGCAACGCCCTTCGCCGAGGCGAGCCGTGCCAGGCGCGCATACAGATCTTTGGACAAGAGCAGCGGGACCGGATCGCTCTCTGAGGGCACACGGTCGGGCTGGGGCAGTCGCCATCCTTTGTCCTGGTAGACCTCAATAAAACCGGCCAGGGCGGTGCGTGCCTCAGAGAGGGCTGCTTCGGGCGTTTCTCCGAAAGCCGACAGGCCGGGAAAGGCCGGGCACAGCGCGATGAACTCGCCGTCCTCATCCTGGGGCGAGACGACAAAGGTGTACCTGTCGAGAAGGGAGGGAGCCATGGTCGGGCCTCAGCCTGCTAGCGCGTCTATCGCCTCTAGTAACTGCTGCACCTGATAGCCCTTTGCCGAACCGTCCTTGCGCGGTTGGAAGTTCATCAGGCGCGGATAGGCGGGGTGCTTGTAGATGCGGTGGGAACCGCTCCGGCGTTCAAAAGCAAACCCGTAGCATTCGGCAAGATAGCATAGCTCGGCAAATTTCAAGCTTTTTGGAGAGCGCCGCGCTTTTTTTGTGTAATCTTATCGCAACGGGCCATGCTTCTGTCCCCGGTGTGCTACCGAAAACGGCGCGGTAAGGCGGAGGTTTCTGGCTTCTCTGGACCGTCATTCGAACGAGAGCCTCGGCCAGAGTTTCACGATAGCCAGCAGCGAAGCCGCCGCGACGGCGACGAAGAGCACGCTCAAGCCCGTCCGTCCGTAGAGGAGGAAGCCGGTGGCGAAGAGGGCGCTGTAGATGGCGGCGGCGCCGCAGACGGCGCATAGGAGCGCGTAGGGCAGGTCCGAGCCTTCCGCCGTCTCCACGTCGAGGCCCTCGGCGCGGGCCTTCGCCACGACGCCGCGCCAGCCGGGGCCGCCGGGCTTGATCTTTCGGTAGAAACGCAGCAGCACGGCCTCGTCGGTCGGCTGCGAGGTGTAGGCTACGGCCACCCACGCGGCGGTGGTCACCAGCACGATCAGCACCAGCTTCTCCCAGTCCGCAAAGCCGCCGCCGACGAGGTCGTACTTGTCGGCCACCTGGAAGTAGACCGCCGCGACGAACGAGACGATCATCGCCGTCAGCTCCGTCGCCGCGTTGATGCGCCACCAGAACCAGCGCAGGATGAACAGCAGCCCGGTGCCGGCGCCGATCTGCAAGACGATGTTGAACACTTGCAGGGCGTTCTCCAGGAACAGCGCCAGCGTGCAGGCCACCACCATCAGCCCTACCGTCGCCAGCCGCCCGGCCCACACCAGCGCCCGCTCCGTCGCCTGCGGGTTGACGAAGCGGTGGTAGACGTCGTTGACGATGATCGAAGAGCCCCAGTTGACCTGCGTGGACATCGTCGACATGTAGGCTGCCGCCAGCGAGGTGACCACCAGGCCCAGCAGTCCGGCGGGCAGGAACGTCAGCATGGCCGGGTAGGCCAGGTCGTTGCGGAGCACCTGTTCGGAGATGTTCGGAAAGCGCGCGCCGAGGGCGGCCAGGTCGGGGAAGACCACCAGCGAGGCCAGCGCCACCAGGATCCACGGCCAGGGGCGCAGCGCGTAGTGCATCCCGTTGAAGAGCAGCGTGGCCCCCACGGCGTGCTTTTCGTTTTTGGCCGAGAGCATCCGCTGGACGATGTAGCCGCCGCCGCCCGGCTCGGCGCCCGGATAGTACGCCGCCCACCACTGCACGGCGAGGGGGATGAAGAACACCGGCAGCATGTCCTGCCAGGTGAGTTGCTCGAACGAGGGCCAGAAAGCCAGCGAGGCCGTCACGTTCTCGTGCGCGAGCAGGCTCGTGAGGCCGCCCACTTCGGGCAGGTTCAGGATGTAGACGGTCGCCCAGATCGACCCCGTCATCGCCAGGGCGAACTGCACGAAGTCGGTCAGGAGCACGCCCGTGAGGCCGCCGAGGGCGCTGTAGATCATCGTCACCGTGGCGGCGATGACGACGGTTTGGAGCGGCGTCAGGTCCATCATCACGCCCCCGATCTTGATGGCCGCCAGCGTGACCGAGGCCATGATGATGATGTTGAAGAGGATGCCCAGGTAGACGGCCCGGAAGCCGCGCAAAAAAGCCGCCAGGCGGCCCGAATAGCGGATTTCGTAGAACTCGACGTCGGTCAGCACGCCGGAGCGTCGCCAGAGTTTGGCGTAGAGAAACACCGTCAGCATGCCCGTCAGCAGGAAGGCCCACCACGTCCAGTTGCCGAAGGCGCCGTTGGTGCGGACGATGTCGGCCACCAGGTTGGGCGTGTCGGTGGAGAAGGTCGTGGCCACCATCGAGACGCCCAGCAGCCACCAGGGCATGTTGCGGCTGCCGAGGAAGAAGGCGCTGAAGTCCTTGCCCGCCGACCGCGAGACCGACAGGCCGATGGCCAGCGAGAGGGCGAAGAACGCGGCCATGATGGCCCAGTCGATGCCGGCTAGCTCCATGGGGGCTTTGGTGTTTTAGGGCAGGGATGGAACGCAGCGGCCGCGGCCGGGGCGGCATCGAGGATCGGGCAGGGCGCGTCGTTGCCTGGCGTGCTTGAATCTCACGGGGATTCGCAGTAAGGTGGGGCGGAACGACCACGAAGTATCCAACACCGGCGCAGGAATGTCAACACACACGGCGAGGCAGGTCATGAATAGACGAGAGTTCATCAAGGCGGGCGCTGCGGCGGGCGTGGGCGCCTCGGTGGCGAAGCAGGCGCTGGCGGCTCCCGGCGCGGCGCCGGCGGTGATCAGCGGCAGAGACGACCGCACGGCGCGGCTCGGCTTCATCGGCGTGGGCCTGCGCGGGCGCAGCCACCTCGGCCTGGCGCTGCTGCGCGACGACGTAGCTGTCAACGCCCTCTGCGACATCGACCCGGACGCCCTGGCCCGCGCGCAGGCCCTGCTCCGCCAGGCGGGTCGCCCCGAAGCCCCCGCCTACGGCGACGGCGACTACGCCTTCCTCCAACTCCTCGAACGCGACGACCTCGACGGCGTCGTCATCGCCACGCCCTGGCTCTGGCACACGCCCATGGCCGTCGCCGCCATGCGCGCCGGGAAGTATGCGGGCGTCGAAGTCTCCGCCGCCAACACCCTCGAAGAATGCTGGGACCTGGTCAACACCTCCGAGGCCACCGGCGTGCCCTGCATGATCCTCGAAAACGTCTGCTACCGGCGCGACGTGATGGCGGTGCTCAACATGGTGCGCCAGGGCGTCTTCGGCGAGATGGTCCACCTCGAATGCGGCTACCAGCACGACCTGCGCGAGGTCAAGTTCAACGACGGCAAGCAGCCTTACGGCGGCGGCGTCGAGTTCGGCGAAAAGGGCTTCTCGGAGGCCCGGTGGCGCACCTACCACAGCGTCTACCGCAACGGCGACCTCTACCCGACGCACGGCGCCGGCCCGGTGGCGCAGTTCGTCAACGTCAACCGGGGCAACCGCTTCGTCTCGCTCACCTCGACGGCCTCGAAGGCGCGGGGGCTGCACCAGTACGTCGTCGATCAGGCCGGCGCGGACCACCCCAACGCGAAGGTCCGCTTCAAGCTCGGCGACGTGATCACGACGGTCATCCAGACGGCCCTCGGCGAGTCGATCCTCGTCTCGCACGACACGAACCTGCCCCGGCCCTACTCGCTGGGTTTCCGCGTGCAGGGCACCGAAGGGCTGTGGATGGACCTCAACCAGTCGATTTACCTGCAAGGCAAGAGCCAGAAGCACCGCTGGGAGCCGGCGGCGGCGTACCTCGAACGCTACGACCACCCGCTCTGGAAGCGCTACGCGCCGCGGGCCGAGGGCGCCGGGCACGGCGGCATGGATTTCTTCGTGCTGCACGCCTTCGTCGAGGCCGTCAAGCGCCGGGCGCCCACGCCGCTCGACGCCTACGACGCCGCCGCCTGGAGCGCCATCAGCCCGCTCTCGGAGCAGTCCATCGCCGAGGGCAGCGCCCCGCAGGTGTTCCCCGACTTCACGCGCGG
>JBFGTT010000284.1:0-5420 GCA_041565995.1 Rhodothermales bacterium | reverse complement strand
GGGTAGGTGACGGAGGCCAGCACGTCGCCCGTGGCCGGGTCGAGCACGGCGGCGGCCAGGAAGTGGCCGCGCAGATCGGGGTCGGCGGCGGCGTAGTCGCGCAGGACGTCGGCCACGCGCTGCTGGAGGCGCACGTCGATGGTCAGCGCCAGGTCGCGATTTTGTTCGAGCAGCGGGCGGGCGCGGCGGCTGTCGGGGCCGTAACGCACCACCGGCAACAGCGCCGCGTAGTCGAAGCGGACGATCTCCTGGCCGTCGTCGTCGATGGTCTGGGGGTGGTTGTCGTAGCCGCGCAGGCGCGAGAGGTAGCGATTTTCGGCGTAGAGGGCGTTTTTGGCGCCCCACTTGGCGCGCGTGTTGAAATCGCCGAGCAGGTAGAACGTGAGTGCGCCGAAGGGATAGCGCCGGCGGTCCCATCCGGCGCGGGCTTCGTCGAGGTCCACGCCCAGGTTGCGCAGCGCCTCGGCGTGCAGGCTGAACTGGGCGGTGTCGCTGGTGGCCAGCGGGATGCCGTTGCGGTCGAAGAGGGTGCCGGCGGGGATCAGGTCGCGCGCCCGGAGCACGCGCGGGTTGTAGGCGAAGCCGCGCCGGCCCTCGGCCTGCATCACCAGGGCGGGTCGGAGCACCCAGTCGTTGGCGTGCCAGAGCTGGATGGTGGCCGCGCGCAGCGCCAGGAGGCCCAGCAGCCCCATCAGCACGAGGCTCAGCACGGAAATGGAACGGGCGAAGCGGCTGCGTTGCAACCGTTGCTGCTCCGGCGTGCCGGGCCGGTCCGAGAGGCTCAGGAGGATGCCCAGGAAGACGAGGTTCATGATGGTGGCCGCCATGCCGTAGCTCAAGAGCGGCGAGACGACGCCCGAAAGCGGGATCAGGCCCAGCATGCCGCCGGT
Source organism: Rhodothermales bacterium (assembly GCA_041565995.1). Classification (GTDB taxonomy): domain Bacteria; phylum Bacteroidota; class Rhodothermia; order Rhodothermales; family JBFGTT01; genus JBFGTT01. The sequence goes on along the minus strand of JBFGTT010000284.1, from coordinate 4,530 downwards.
GATGAGCACCAGTTGCAGCCCCGTCGCCAGCACGATGCCCGTGGCCAGGAAGAAGCTGAAGACGGTGCCCGCGCGCAGGCCGATGACGAGGCCGCGCTGCAGCAGCACGGCGTAGAGCGCCAGCACGGCCAGCACGCCCAGCAGCCCCAGCTCCTCGCCGATGACGGCCAGGATCATGTCGGTGTGGGCGGCGGGGATGGTCAGCGGGCTGCCGTCGCCGAGGCCCTGCCCGCTCAGTCCGCCGGCGCTCAAGGCCCAGAAGGCGTGGGCCAGGTGCTCGCCGCCGCGCGCGGCGTTGTCCCAGGGCGAGAGCATCATGCTGATGCGGCTGACGACGGTGGAGACCAGCCCGTACTCGTAGCAGAGCCAGAAGCCCGCCACCAGCCCGGCAAAGCCCAGCCCGACGGCCAGCCATCGCTGCCGCACGATGCCGTAGAGCACCAGAAACGTCGTGCAGATGACCAGCGCCGGCCCCAGGTCGTTCTGGAAGTAGAAAAACAGCAGCGCCACGGCCACCCCCACGAAGATGGGCGCGGCGTAGGTCAGGCGCGGCACCCGCAGGCGCAGCCGCCGCAGCCATCTCGGGATGCCCTCGTGCTGTTCCAGCTCCCGCAAAAACTCCCAGTTGCGCGCAAAATAGCCCGCAAAAAAGACCAGCAGGCACGCCTTGATGGCGGCCATCGGCTGCACGCCCAGCAGGTTCACCCGCGCGCCGCTGCCCGTGGGGCCGGAGCCGAAGTTCAGCAGCGCCAGCGACAGCAACGCGGCCAGGCCCAGCCAGACGAAGCTCTTGCCGCTGCCGTAGCTCAGGCGGTAGCCCCACCGCTGCACGTCGAGCTGGCTGATGACGAGCAGCAGCGCGCCGCCGACCACGCCGCCCAGCACCACGTTGACCGTCAGGAAGCGGTCGCGCAGCGGATCGGGCAGGGCGAGCATGAAGAGGAAGCTCAGGCCCAGCAGCAGGTGCGCCACCGGCAACAGCAACGGATCCCCCCCGAACCCGCGCTTCGTCCAGACCAGGTGGAGGCCCCAGAAAAGCCCGAAGAAGGCCAGCGTCAGCAGCCCGAACGTCTTGTTGAAGCCGTCGGGGGTGCGGGCGACGAGGCCGGGCTTGAGGCGCGAGAACGTCGCCGTCTGGAGCAGCGTCAGGCGTTCCGGGCGCGCTTTGAAGGGGAAGGTGGCGTCGCGCCGGAGGCTGTCCGCCGTGCCCCTCAGGAAGGTGAAGGAGGCTTTGAGGGGATGCACCGTGTAGGTCCGGCCCGGCGTCAGGCCGGTGAAGGCGTAGGCCCCCTCGGCGTCGGTGCGCAGCGTGTCGGCGCGGCCCCCGGCCAGCGTCACCAGCGCGCCCGGCAGCGGGGCGCCGTCCGGGCCGACGACCCGCCCGGAGAGGGTGGGGCCTGCCTCCGAGGCGGGCTGCCGCGCCGGATAGGCCCTCGGCGCCCGCGTCTCCTGCTCCAACAGGTCCCGGCTCCACCCCTCGCGCTCGCGGGCCTCCGCCAGCCGCGCCTTGAAGTCGTCCCCGCCTTTTTCCTCAATCGCTTGCGCCGTCACCGAGAGCGTGTTGAGGTAGCCGACGTTGGGCACGCTGCCGCCGAGGCCGAAGCGGGCGCCGTCGCGCCGCCGCCGGATCTGCTCGACGATCTGCTCGGCCACCAGGCGGCGGTCCTTCGGGTCGTCGTAGTGCGGGGCGAGGAAAGGCAGCAGCGCGTCGGGGCCGGGCAGGGCGTTCACGTCGAGCAGCGTGCCGGCCTCCAGGCGCGCGCGTGCCTCGTCGAAGGCGTCGGTCTTGGCGCGGTAGGCCAGCAGCAGCCCGAAGGCCAGCACCGCCGAGGCGGCCAGCAGCCAGCGGCGCTCCCGCCTGCGCAACATCGTGGCGGCTTCGCTGACGGAACCGGTATGTTCGACGAGGACGGTCGGCATGGCTACCCGGTTGGGTTGTTTCGGAATCCTTCGGGCTTCAAGGCGCGTGCGTGCTAGTTGCTCACCCTCAGCCGTTCCAGCGCCTTCTTCGCGCGTGCGTCTCCCTGCTCGGCGGCTCGGGCATACCAGCGGATGGCCTCGGCGTCGCTCTGCGCGACGCCGCGCCCGTTTTCGTACATCCAGGCCAGGTTGGTCTGCGCCACGGCCAGCCCTTGCCCGGCAGCCTTGCGGTACCAGGCGACGGCCAGTTGGTCGTCCTTCGCCACGCCGCGGCCCGAGGCGTAGAGCAGGCCCAGGTTGTTCTGCGCGCCGGCCTCGCCCTGTCCGGCGGCTTTGCGGTACCAGTCGGCGGCCCGCGCGTCGTTGCGGCGCACGCCTTCACCCAGGTCGTACATTCGGCCCAGCCTGGACTGCGCCTTCGCGTGGCCGGCATCGGCGGCCCGGCGGTACCACCGGGCGGCCGCCTGGTTCGACGACGGGACGCCCTCGCCCTTCCGAAACATCTCGCCCAGGTGGTACGGCGCCTCCGCCGCGCCGCGACCCGCCGCCGCCAGGAAAAGGGGCAGGGCTTCCGGATACTGCTCGGCGTCGTAGGCGAGCACGGCGCGCGCCACCAGATCCGCCAGCGGTTCTTCCGGCTCCGGCGGGGTGGGCGGCGGGCCGCCGAACCAGCCCAGGCTGTAGCCCAGCACGCCCAGCAGCAGGAGCAGGACCAGCACGGCGCCTGATCCCGCCAGGTACGCCGTCCAGCTCCCGGAGGGGCGCGCCGGGCGCTGCCGGGCCGGGGGACGCAACGGGGGCGGCCCGTCTTCGGGCGCGGCGTCGGGGCCGGCACGCAGGGCCGCCGCCAGCGCCTCGCCGTCCTGGAAGCGGTCGTCCGGCTGCTTCGCCAGGCAGCGATCCACCACCTCCGAGAGCCACGGCGGCGCCTCCGGCACGCGCTCGCGCACCGGGCGATGCGGCTCGTACTTGACGTTGGCCAGCACGACCTCGGCGTTTGCGCTCTGGAAGGGCACCGTGCCGGTCAGGCATTCGTAGAGGACCACGCCGAGGCTGTAGAGGTCGCTGCGGTGGTCGATCTCCTGCGCCCGCGCCTGCTCCGGACTCATGTATTCCGGCGTGCCCATCGCGTCGCCGCGCCGCGTCAGCTTTTGCGCGAACGAAGCCTGGGCAATCCCGAAGTCGATCAGGATGGGACGTTCGTCCTCGGCGCGGATCATGATGTTGCTGCTCTTGACGTCGCGGTGGATGACGCCCTGGCGGTGCGCGTAGTCGAGCGCCTCGGCGATGGGGGCGATCAGGCGCACGGTTTCTGCGGGCGAGAGGCGGCCCTGGCGGCGCAGGCGCCGGTCGAGCGTCTCGCCCTCGATGAAAGCGACGGCCAGGTAGGGCCTGCCGTCGTAGACGCCGAAGTCGTAGGTGGTGACGATGTGGTCGTGTTCGAGGCGGGCGCCGGCGCGGGCTTCGCGTTCGAAGCGGGCACGGGCTTCGCCGTCGGCCAGCAGGTGCAGCGGCAGCACCTTGAGCGCCACGATCCGCCCGAGCCGCTTGTGGCGGGCTTTGAGCACCTCGGCCATGCCGCCCCGTCCCAACTCGGCCAGGACCTCGTAGGCGCCGCCCACTCGTGTACGTGTCGTCTCGGACATGAAGCGTTCAGCAGAAAGTAGCAAAGAGGAAAAGGAAAATGGGGTTGTCCTACCTACCTTGCATCAAGGCAGGGACACCCTTTTCTAATTCCCAATTTTCAGTTCCCATTTTCCTGGTTTTCTCCGGTCATGCGTTCCAGCGCGAGCCGGGCGCGTTCGTGGCCCTGCGCGGCGGCTTTGCGATACCAGCGGATCGTCTCTGCGTCGTTCTGCGGCACGCCTTCGCCGCGCCAGTAGAGCCGGCCCACGTTGTACTGCGCGTTGGCGTGGCCCTGCTCGGCAGCTTTCAGGTACCACGCGAAGGCCTCCTTGTTGCTGGGCTCCACGCCGCGACCCTGCCGGTACATCAGGCCCAGGTTGAACTGGGCCGGCGCGTAGCCCTGCTCGGCGGCCTTGCGGTACCATGCCGCCGCCTCCCGGTCGCTCTGCGGCACGCCGCGCCGGTTCTCGTACATCCAGGCCAGGTTGGTCTGCGCCTCGGCGTGGCCCTGCTCGGCGGCCCGCCGGTACCACGCTGCCGCCTCCCGATCGCTCTGCGGCACGCCGCGCCCCTGCCGGTACATCAGTCCCAGGTTGAACTGGGCGGGCGCGTAGCCCTGCCCGGCGGCTTGCCGGTACCATCGGACGGCCTCGGCGTGGTCCTGCGGCGTGCCCTGCGCGCCGGCGTACATCGCGCCCAGGTAGGTCTGCGCTACGGGCGAGCCGCGCCCGGCGGCTTCCCGAAGCAGTGGCAGAGCCTCTGCGAAGCGCCCCGCGTGGTAGGCCGCCGAGGCCCGCGCCACGAGATCCTCCAGCGTGGCCGGAGCCTTTGGCGGCGGCTTCTCTTTTTGGGGGAGGATCGATGGATCCAGCCCCGTCGAATCGACGCCGGCAGGCAAAGAATCCGGGAGGGACGCGACCTCGTCCTCGTCGTTTGCGGCGATGAGGGTGCTGTCGAGGAGGGGGAGGGCGGCGTGGCTGGAGT
>JBFGTT010000283.1:0-5430 GCA_041565995.1 Rhodothermales bacterium | reverse complement strand
GCGTAGTGGCCCGTGGCGATGTAGGCGCAGCCGAGGTCGTCGGCGCGGCGCAGCAGGGCGGCCCACTTGATGTGGGTGTTGCAGAGCACGCACGGGTTGGGCGTGCGCCCGGCCAGGTACTCCTCCGTGAAGCGCTCGATGACCCAGTCGCCGAACTCCTCGCGGATGTCGACGATGAAGTGCGTGAAGTCGTGCTGGAGGGCTACGGCGCGGGCGTCGTTCATCGATTCGAGCGAGCAGCAGCCGACTTCTTTGCCGCTGCGCCCGCCGCTGCCGGTGTAATCCCACGTCTTCATGGTGATGCCGACGACCTCGTAGCCCTGCTCGGCCAGCAGCACCGCCGTCACCGAGGAGTCTACGCCTCCGCTCATGGCGACCAGCACCCGTCCGTTCTTGCTCATGGCAACGCGCCGAAGATGGAAGAAATTCTGCCGGTGTAAATCGTGAAACGTAAGGGTGCCTGGCTGAAACGTGGCGGCCAGCATCCTTACGTTTTACGCTGCCTTTTCAACGGAAGCCGCCCGGAGACCGTTCCGGGCCTACTGCCGAAGCACGGCGCGCCGGAACGTTCGGCGGCTTCGCTCTTTGCAGCAGCAAGCCGCCGCCTTCCCGATGCCGCCATGTCGAAATCCTGCCTCACTCTCCTCTGCCTCGCCCTGCTGAGCGCCGCGACGGGGTGCGCGCAGGACGTGCGCTGGACCACGCTCCGGCAGACGATCCGCGCCGCCTACCCGGACGTGCAGCCCCTCTCTACCGACTCGCTGGCGGCCTGGCTCGACGCCGACCGGCCCGCCCCCCTCCTGCTCGACGTGCGCACCGAGGACGAATACGCCGTCAGCCACCTGGCCGGCGCCCGCCGCCTCGACCCGGAAACAACCGAGTTCTCCGCGCTCGGCGACCTGCCCAAAGACGCGCCGGTGGTGACTTACTGCTCCGTCGGCTACCGCTCGGCGGAGATGGCGCGGCGGCTGCAAAAGGCGGGCTTCACGAACGTGCAGAACCTCGAAGGGTCCCTCTTCGCCTGGGCCAACGAGGGCCGCCCGGTCTACCGCGACGGCCAGGCGGTGCGGCAGGTCCACCCCTACGACGCAGTCTGGGGCCACCTGCTCCACGAAGACCTCCGCGCCCCCCTCCCCCAGTGAGGCTACGGTGTGGACGTTCGGACGTGTGGACGATGAGGACCTATGCCTCGTCGGCTCGTCCTCTCCCTTCCCTCACAACAAGTGCTTGATGCGTCCGCCGTCTACGGGGAGGGCGACGCCGGTGATGTAGGCGGCGGGGGCGCTGACCAGGAAGGCGGCGGCGGCGGCGAACTCCTCCGGCTCGCCGAGGCGCTTGAGCGCGTTGGCCTCGGCCCATCCCGCCTCAATCTCCTCGACCGGCTTGTCCGAGTGCCCCTGGATCTCCCGGACGAAGTCCATGAGGCGCTGGGTGCGCGTGAAGCCCGGCAGGATGGTGTTGACGGTGATGCCCTCCCGCCCCAACTCTTCCGAGAGGCTCTTGGCAAAGCCCTGCACGCCCGCCCGCGCGGTGTTCGAGAGGTAGAGGTTGGGCACCGGCTGCTTGGCCGTGACGGAAGAGATCATCAGGATGCGGGCCAGGCCGCCGTCGGCGCGGGCCGCCGCGCGCAGGTGCGGCAGCGCGTGGCGGCACAGGTTGATGGTGCTCATCAGGTTGAGTTCGAGGCCCTGGCGCCAGGCCGCCGCGTCGAGGTCGTCGATGTAGCCGGTGGCCGGACCGCCGGCGTTGGTGACGAGGACGTTGAGCACGCCGAAGTGCGCCAGGGTCTGCCGGAAGGCGGCTTCGATCTGCGCCTCGTCGGTCACGTCGCACACCAGCGGCAGCACGCGGTCCGGGGCTACGTCAGCGGCCTGCCGGAGGTGCTGCGCCGCCGCCTCGATGCGGTCCCGGTTGCGCGAGCAGAGGGCCGTGCGGCAGCCTTCCTGCGCCAGGCGCGTGGCCGTGGCCAGGCCGAGGCCGTCGCTGGCGCCGGCGACGAAAGCGACGCGGTCTTTCAATCCCAGGTCCATTTTTCTTTAGCTAATATTCGTTTGAGTTAGGGCGCGGCAAAGCGGATGTTACGACTCCCGCACCACCGATCAAAACGTCGCACGCATGGCTCGCCTGCATACGGATACCGCCGCCCGCACGGTGGTCAAGACGCCGCTGGCTCCGGCGGCTATCGGGCCGTACAGCCAGGGCATCCTGGCCGGCGGCACGCTCTACTGTTCCGGCCAGATCGCCATCGATCCGAAGACCGGCAGCCTGGTCACCAGCAGCGTCGAGGCCGAGGCCGAGCGGGTGCTCGAAAACCTGGGCGCGGTGCTCCACGCCATCGGCATGGACTACCAGCACGTCGTCCGCTGCACCGTCTATCTGACCGACATCAACACGTACGCGCAGGTCAACGAGGTCTACGCACGGTATTTCAACGAGGAGCCGCCCGCGCGCGAGGCGGTGCAGGTGGCGGCGCTGCCGCGCGGCGCCCGCGTCGAGATCTCGTGCATCGCCGTGCGCTGAGGAGCCTCTCTCCTTTCGGATCAAACCGACAGCACGGCGTGCACCTTCAGCCCGTCCTGCAAGGCTTCGCGCCCGCGCAGGAAGGTCAACTCCAGCAGGAAGGAGTAGCCGACCACCTCGGCGCCGTTGTGCGCGGCGAGGCGATAGCAGGCCGCTGCCGTGCCGCCGGTGGCAATCACGTCGTCGTGGATGAGCACGCGGTCGCCCGGCGAGAGGGCGTCTACGTGCATTTCGATGCGGTCGGTACCGTATTCGAGTTCGTACTCGGCGGCGACGGTCCGGTAGGGCAGCTTGCCGTGTTTGCGCACCGGCACGAACCCGGCGTCGAGGTGGTGCGCGAGCATCGCGCCGAGGATAAAACCGCGCGCCTCGATGCCGACGACCTTCGTGATGCCGTCGTCGCGGAAGGGCGCGCCGAGGGCTTCGACGGCCTGGCGCAGCAGGTCCGGATCGTTCAGGATGGGCGTGATGTCCTTGAACTGGATGCCGGGCTTGGGGAAGTCGGGGACGGTGCGAACGGCCTGTTCGAGGGTGGCTACGATGTCCATGAGGCGGGTGATGGCTGGGCGGTGACGAGCAGGATGCCGGGGGCGTGCCCCGGATCGCGTGTTTAGAGTGCCTGACAAAACCTGCTTTGCCAGGCGAGAGCGCGCGAGCGGACGCGGAGCAAGGCGCGCGAAACCGAAGGTTCACGCAGCGAAGCGGAGTAAACAGCCGTATCCGCACGGCGATGCAGCGCTACGCTGCGCCGCGTTCGCGCAGCCGTTCGCAGCCCAAATGAGGGTTTGTTAGGCGCTCTTAGTAGACGACGAGGTCGAGACCTTTTTCGTACTGCGTCTTGAACGCGCGCACGGCCCTAAAGATAGCACTTGCCAGGTAGTCTTGCCCGGATTCGCTTTGCAGAAAGGCGGCTTCCGAAGGGTTGGTTACAAAACCGAGTTCGACGAGGATAGCGGGCATGGAGGCGCTCCAGAGCACGTAGAACCCGGCCTGCTTGACGCCCCGGTCCTCCCGTCCCACGTGCTGCTCGAACTGCTGCTGAACCAGGCCGGCCAGTTCTTCGCTCTGGCGCAGGTAGGCGCTCTGGGCCAGCGTCTGCACGATCAGCGCCTCCTCGTCGAGCGCCCGGTAGGCCTCCGGGTTGCTCTCGTACTGGACGACGCTGTTCTCGCGCTCCATCACGCGGCGGGCCACGTCGGTCTTGTGCAGGCCCAGGAAGTAGGTCTCGGCGCCGGCGGCGAGGCGGTTGTGGGCGGCGTTGGCATGGATCGAGATGAAGAGCTTGCCGCCGGCCTCGTTGGCGATGTGGCCCCGGCGGGCCAGCGTGACGAAGTGGTCGTCCTGCCGGGTGTAGACGACGCGCACGTCCGGCAGCTCCTCCAGGTAGCGGCCCAGCCGGCGGGCTACCGGCAGCACCACGTCTTTCTCGCGCAGGCCGCCCGCGCCCACGGCGCCGGGGTCGTGTCCGCCGTGCCCGGCGTCGATGACGATGGTGTCGAGCTTCCAGCGCCGGCGGGCGTCGTCGAGTGGCGGCGCGTCGTGGTGCGAGGCGGCGGCGTCAGGATGCGCGGCGGGGTGAGCCGGCGCGGCGACGGGGGCCGCATCCCGGTAGCGCAGGCCCAGCAGCAGGTCGTCGGTGAGGCGGTCGCGGTAGGCGGCGGCTTCGAGGCGGGGGTGGGGGGCCAGTTGGAACTGGAAGTAGAGGTGCCCCTGGCGCGGCTCGACGGTGTAGGCCAGCACCGGCCCGCCGGGCGCGTCGCGCTGCAAGGCCTGCGAGAGGTCGGCGTGGAAGAGGACCAGTTCGAGCCGGCCATCGGCCACGTAGCGGGGTTCGCTGTAGGCGTGGAGCCGCTGCGTCGTATGGAGGCGGACGACGTAGCCCTGGCCGTCGGCGGAGGGGGCAAAAGAGATGCGTTCGACGACCGGCCCGGCCTGCGCGGCAGCGGCACCGCCGGCCAGCACCGCCAAGGCCAGCGCCAACGGCGCGCAAACAGCCCTCCGGCGGCAAAAGAATCGGAACATGGTCATGCGCTCTTCGGGAAGACAGGTCTATCTACGGAGGATCGACCGGCGGGGCGTCCGCCTTAAGGTCGCCGGCGGCGGCGCGGCGCCCGGCGTGCCCGGCAAAAAAAGCCCCTGCCACGCCGAGGCGGCAGGGGTGGTTGCAGCGTTTTTACTTCGTCAGGCGCCCTCGGCTCGCGTCCGATGGAGACAAGCGCACGCGAGCGGAGCAAAGGGGCCTGCGCGGCGCTACCAGTCGTACTTGTCGTCTTGGCCGAGCAGTTTTTTGAGGCGGCGTTCGATGATCTCGCGCTTGGCCTCCTGGCGTTCACCGTGCTCGGTCTGCACCGCTTCGAGTTGCCGGCGCAGTTGTTCGACGTGTTCGGCGCGGAGGGCCTGCTTGCGCTCGAAGATCTCGTCGAGCCGGGTGCGCAGTTCCTGTTCCAGGAGTTCGCGCTCGGCGCCTTCGGCCTCGCGGACCTGCCTCGCCAGGCGGCGCGACTCCATGTCCATCTTGGCAATCTCGGACCGCGCCTTCATCGACATGTGCATCTCGCCGGCCAAGGCGCCGCTTTCGCCGGGGAACCAGGTAAAATCGTCGCCCAGGATTTCCAGGTCGCGGACCATCCCTTCGCGGAAGCCGTCTTCGTCGAAGAAGAACGCGCGGGGGCCTTCGAAGCGGCGCGCGCGGGCGAGGACTTCGGGGGCGCGGCCGGAGATGCGCAGGCGGTCTCGCATCGGACCCATGCGGATCACGTGCCGTTCGCCTTCGCCGCCCATCCTCACGTTTTCCTCTTCGAGAAACGCTTCGGCTTCCTCGTCGCTGAGTTCTTTGCCATCGACGATGACGCGGCGGTCGCCGTCTTCGATCTCGATGACGATGGTTTTCTTGTCGGTGTCGCTCGTATC
>JBFGTT010000282.1:0-5445 GCA_041565995.1 Rhodothermales bacterium | reverse complement strand
GCTACGCCGCCCTCATGCCAACCATCCCCAGTCACGGAGGAAGCATGTCTTTACTGCAAATGCTCACGCAGCAACTCGGCGGGCAGACCGCCCAACAGATCGGTTCACAGATCGGCTCCGATCCATCGACCACGCAGAAGGCGCTGACGACGGCGCTGCCCCTGCTGCTGGGCGGCCTGGCCCGCAACGCCAACAAGTCGCCCGAGGGCGCACAGTCGCTCGCGAACGCCCTGGAGCACGACCACGACGGCAGCGTGCTCGACAGCCTCTCGGGCCTGCTCGGCGGCGGCCTCGGCGGCCTGCTCGGCAGCGCCGGCGGCCTGCTCGGCGGCGGCAGCCCCAGCCGCGCTACCGACGGCGACGGCATCCTGCGACACGTACTCGGTGAAAGGCGCGGCGCCATCGAACAGGGCGTGGCGAAAGCCTCGGGCCTCGACGCCGGCAAGACCGGCCAGCTCCTCTCGATGCTGGCGCCCCTCGTCATGGGCGCGCTCGGCAAAGCCAAACGCCAGCAAAACCTGGACGCCGACGGCGTGGCCGCCCTCCTCAACCGCGAACGCGCGCAGGTCGAAAGCGAAACGCCCGGCATGGCGCAAGGCGGCCTGCTCGGCCTGCTCGACATGGACGACGACGGCAGCATCGCCGACGATGTGGCCAAGATCGGCGCCGCCCTCGGCGGCGGTAGCATCCTCGGCAAACTCTTCGGCGGCAAGTAACCGGCGAGCCTGCACCGAGACCGGACCGGCGAGGGGCGGGCGCGGCGCCCGTCCCTCCCGGCGCCGTCCGCCCGGCCTCGTGGTCCTGAGGTCGCCCGAAGCACGTTCGCGCATCCAACCATGACCGTTTCCGCCATCCTCGTGCTGCTGGTGTTGGGCGCTTTGCTGGCGTCCCTCCCGCTCGTCGCCCGGCGCAGGGCGACGCGGGCGCACCCGTGCCCGCCGGACGAGCCGCACCGGGCCGCGTCCCTCGCTTTTTATCCGGCAGCCCTTTCGGCGCCGCGCGTCCGTCCGGCGGCGGCCCTGCTACGCGAAGCCGACCGGCAGGCGGCGGGCGTTCGCCCGGAGGCGTCGCCGCTGCCTCCGGACCCCGCACCTGCCGACGACCCCGGCGACGACTTCGACTATACCATCAAAAGACATCCGGCGGCGCAACCCCAACAGATCGCCGATCAGGGCGGCTTCGCCGAGGCACCCATCCTGCTCTACGCCCCCCACGGCGCCTGCATCCTGACACACCGCACCCTCTTCTTGAACTGAGTGCGTTAGGTAAGGGAGATGGAAAATGGGAAAGGGAAAATGGGAAAGGGAAAAAGGCGCTTCGCCCGAGCATTTCTCCCTGACTGTTTTCCCCTGACCTATGTACACGACGACACCTAAAGCTGTCATCCCGACCGAGCGTAGCGCGTGGAGACACGAGCGAAGCGACTGACGTAGTAAATCTCGTCGTTTGCATCTATTTCCAGGGGCGAGATCCCTCGACTTCGCTCGGGATGTCGTCATAGCAAGGGTTTGTCGGGTACATAGTCCCCTGACCATTCACCATTTCCCATTTTCGAATTACCATTTCCCAATAACCATTCACCATTTCCCAATAACCATTTCCTATTCCCGTATGTGCCCGTCGCCAATGCCGATCCATTTGTAGGTGGTTAGCTCCTCCAGCCCCATCGGGCCGCGCGCGTGGAGCTTCTGCGTGCTGACGGCCACCTCGGCGCCCAGGCCGAACTGCCCGCCGTCGGTGAAGCGGGTGCTGGCGTTGACGTAGACCGCCGCCGAGTCCACCTCGCCGACGAAACGCTCGGCGTGGGCCTCGTCGCGGGTGAGGATGCTGTCGGAGTGCTCGGTGCTGTGCTGCTGGATGTGCGCGATGGCCGCCTCCAGGTCGTCGACGACCTTGAGGCCGAGGACGAGCGAGAGCCACTCGCGGTCGAAGTCGCCCGGCCCGGCAGGCGTCACGTTGCGGGTGTGGCCGGCGGCGGCGAGGAGATCGCGGGCGGCCTCGTCGGCGCGTAGTTCGACGCCCTGCGGCACCAGGCGGGCGGCCACCTCCGGCAGGAACGCCGGCGCCACGGCCCGGTGCACCAGCAGCGTGTCGAGGGCGTTGCAGACGCTCGGACGCTGCACCTTGGCGTTCTCGACGATGTCCACGGCGCGGGCCAGGTCGGCGCTCTCGTCGACGAAGATGTGGCAGATGCCGATGCCGCCGGTGATGACGGGGATGGTGCTCTGCTCGCGGCACAGCCGGTGCAGGCCGGCCCCGCCGCGCGGCACGATCATGTCCACGAACGCGTCGAGGCGCAGCAGCCGGGTGACGAGGGCGCGGTCGGGGTTGTCGAGGTACTGGATAGCTGCCTGCGGCAGCCCTGCGCGCGCCAGCGCGGCCTGGATGACGGCCACGAGGGCCAGGTTGCTCCGCAGCGTCTCGCTGCCGCCGCGCAGGATCGCCGCGTTGCCCGTCTTGAGGCACAGCGCGGCGATGTCGATGGTGACGTTGGGGCGGGCTTCGTAGATCACGCCGAGCACGCCGATGGGCACGCGCCGCTTGCTCAGGCGCATGCCGTTTTCGAGCACGCGTCGCTCGATGGTCTGGCCGACGGGATCGGGCAGGTCGGCCACGCGGCGGATGTCGGCGGCGAGGGCGGCGACGCGCTGCTCGGTGAGGCGGAGGCGGTCGAGCAGGGCCTCGCTCATCCCGCCGGCCTGGCCGTCGCGCACGTCGAGGGCGTTCCGGGCCAGCACGGCGGCGGCCTGCGTCTCCAGCTCGTCGGCGATGGCCCGCAACGCGGCGTTCTTCTGCTCCGTCGAGCAGACGGCGAGGCGGCGGCTGGCCGCTTTCGCCGCCCGGCCCATCTCCTTGAGGTCGGTCGTGGCGATTTCGGTCATGGCGGGGAGGGAAGGACGTGTGGACGTGTGGACGAAAAGGCGTAAGATTACGTCGTCTCGTCGCTTCGCCGGTTGGTTTCAGGCCAGAATCAGGTCGTTGCGGTGGACGGCGACGGGGCCGTAGGCGTAGCCGAGGCGGTCGGCGATCTGGTCGGAGCGGCAGCCCCTGATGCGGTCGAGTTCCTGGCTGTCGTAGCGGGTGATGCCGCGCGCGAGTTCCTCCCGCTTCGGGCCGAGGATGGAGACGGTGTCGCCGCGCTCGAAGGCGCCCTCGACGGCGGCGATGCCGGCGGGCAGCAGGCTGCTGCCATTCTGGCGAAGCGCGCGCGCCGCGCCGGCGTCTACCACCAGCGTCCCGGCAGGGGCGGGGCCGGCGAAGATCCAGCGTTTGCGGTTGTCCAGGGGCGTCTCCAGCGCCGGGAAGCGCGTGCCGACGGCCTCGCCGGCGGCGATGCGCGTGATGACGTCGGGCGCGTGGCCGGAGGCGATGACCACGTCGGCGCCGGCGCGGCGGGCCACGTCGGCCGCTTGCAGCTTGGTCGCCATGCCGCCGACGCCCAGGCCGCTGACGCTGCCGCCGGCCAGGCGACGCAACGTCTCGTCGATGGCCTGCACTTCGGCGATCAGTTCGGCCTCCGGGTCCGTGCGCGGATCGGCGGTGAAGAGGCCGGGCTGATCGGTCAGCAGCACCAGCAGGTCGGCTTCGGCCAGCAGCGCCGCCAGCGCCGAGAGGTTGTCGTTGTCGCCCACCTTGATCTCGGCGGTCGCCACGGCGTCGTTCTCGTTGATGACGGGGACGATGCGGTGTTCGAGCAGCGCCTGGAGCGTGTCGCGGGCGTTGAGGAAACGGTGGCGGTCGGTCACGTCGGCGCGCGTGAGCAGCATCTGGCCCACGTGGATGCCGTAGATCTCGAAGAGGCTCTCCCAGACGAACATCAGGCGGCTCTGCCCGACGGCGGCCAGCATCTGCTTCTCGGCCATCGCAGCCGGCACGGCGGGCAGCTCCAGACGCTCGCGGCCCGCCGCAATGGCGCCCGACGTGCACACGATGACGTCGCGCCGGGCGTGGTGCAGCGCCGCGCACTGCCGCACCAGCTCGACCATGTGCGCCCGGTCGAGCCGGGGGCCGCCCCCCGTCAGCACACTCGTGCCTACCTTGACGACGATCCGCTGGTACATGCCCCTGCCGCGCTTGCTGCCGTTTCGCTGCGTTCTAATCGATCCGCCGGCAGGGTTTGTTCCATCCCGGCCCCGCCGCCGCCGCCTTCTCCACGGTTGATTCTTACGGGCGCAGGCGCAGGCAGGCGTGGGCCGTGCACCGTAAAAAAAGGGCGAAGCATGGCTCCGCCCCCGGTGCAGCGAGGCCGCGCTGGGCTACCGCAGCACCACCACGTCCTTCGCCTGGAGGCCTTTCTGGCCCTGCGCCACGGTGAATTCGACGTGCTGTCCTTCATCGAGTGCGCGGAAGCCCGTAGCCCGGATTTCGCTGTGGTGGACGAAGACGTCCGGGCCGGTCGCGCGGGCGATGAAGCCGTAGCCTTTCTCGGCGTTGAACCACTTGACGGTGCCTGTTTCGCGTTCTTCCATGATGGGGTGTCCTTCTTTCGGTTCCTGAAGCACCGAACCGCCGCGCTCCGAAGCGGCGCGTGCCGCCGAACGCAGTGATCCGTATGAGAGCCATATGTTACTATCGCCTGATACAATTTGCAAGGGGCCGCCACAGGTCGCACCCGTCTTCGACGTCGCCCGCGGGCGGCGAACCGGCGCAAAAAGGTGCCCGCGTGGCACCGGCCCGGTGGCGGCGGCACGCCCGGTCATAGCTCGTCGTCCGACGCCTCGTCGTCGCCCTCGTCCTCGATCAACTCATCGAGCAACGCTTCCATCTCGTCCTGGGGCTTGGGCGGCTTCGGCGCCGGCGTCTTCGGAGGCGGCGGCGGCTTCGCGCCGGCGGCCAGGCCGTAGGCGGTGCCCAGATGGTGGTCGTAGGCCTTGACGACGGAGCCTTCCTTGATCAGTTGGGTGGCTACGTTGTAGGCGCACATCTCGTAGCCCTTGCCCGGCTGATAAAAGTTGGCCGTGCGCCGCTGCGTGCCCACGATGAGCACGTAGCCGCGTTCGAGCTTCGCCAGGGCGTGGCTGCGCCATTTCTCCTTCGTGACCGTCGGGGCGTTGCGCTTTTCCTGGGGACTCTGTTCCTGATCGCGTTCCGGAATCTCCATGTGATCGTGCCTTGCCGGGTGCCAGTGGGTGAATGCGGGCGTGAACCTCTTTTTTTGCAGACAGTTCCAGCAGGCGCTTTCCGGCGAGAAAATAAGGGTTTCGCAGGCCCGCTCTGCCGGTGGGCGAGAAGATAGCGCGCCGGGAGGCTCTTTACAAGCACGCCCGCCCAGGCCAGCCGGCGCAGGCGTTCAGGGCGCGCGGTTGACGTCCCACAGATATTCGAACCGCACGTAGGGGAGGGCTTTGAGGGCGGCGGCGGTGCGGCCCGCGAGGACCTGGCGCAGGCGGGCGTAGCCGGGCCGCGAGGCAGGCATGTAGGCCAGCAGCAAGTCGCCGGCGGGGC
>JBFGTT010000281.1:0-5449 GCA_041565995.1 Rhodothermales bacterium | reverse complement strand
GATTCAGCCTTCGCCGTCCCCCCCGGCGCCGAGGTGCTCGAAGGCTATTGAGGTACGGTTGTTGGGAAAAGGTAAAGCGTGGCTGCTCCTCAACCATTTTCTATTTCCCATTTTCCGTTTTCCCCGATAACCAGAAGCCATGCAGACCCGCGCCGCCGTCCTCTACGCAACAAACCGACCGTTCGAGGTCGAGACGCTCGACCTGGCGCCGCCGCGCGCCGGCGAGGTGCTCGTGCAGATGCAGGCCGCCGGCGTCTGCCGCAGCGACTGGCACCTGGCCACCGGCGCGACGCGGCACCCGCTGCCGGTGGTGCCGGGCCACGAGGGCGCGGGCGTCGTCGAGCGCGTGGGGGAGGGCGTCACGCGCGTGCGGGCCGGCGACCACGTGATCCTGAACTGGGCGCCGGGCTGCGGCGCGTGTTTCTACTGCCTGCGCCATCGCCCCGCCCTCTGCGCCACCTACACGGCGCCCATCTGGGCCGGCACCCTGCTCGACGGCACGCCGCGCCTCTCCAAAGACGGGCAGCCCGTCTACCACTTCTGCGCGCTGGCCTGCTTTGCCGGGCACGCCGTGGTGCCGCAGGAGAGCTGCGTACCCGTCAGCCCGGAGGTGCCGTTCCCCGTCGCGGCGCTCATCGGCTGCGCCGTGACGACGGGCGTCGGGGCGGTGCTCAACACGGCGCAGGTGCCCCCCGGCAGCAGCGTGGCCGTCTTCGGCGCCGGCGGCGTGGGCCTGAGCGTCCTCCTGGGAGCCCGCCTGGCCGGCGCCGCGCCCATCCTCGCCGTCGACACCGTGGCCGCCAAAGCCCCGCAGGCGACGGCCCTGGGCGCGACGGACTTCCTGGCGGCGGGGCCGGAGATCCTCGATCACATCCGCGCACGGACGCAAGGGCGCGGCGCCGACTACGTCTTCGACACCACCGGCGTGCCCGCCGTGCAGGAAACCTGCCTGGAAGCCGCGCGGCCCGGCGGCACCGTGGTCCTGGCCGGCCTGGCGCCGATGGACAGCGCCACGAACCTCCCCGGCGCCGTCCTCACCCGGCAGGAAAAGACCGTCGCGGGCTGCTACTACGGCAGCGCCGATCCCGCGCGCGACTTTCCCCGCTACGCCGACCTCTACCTCCAGGGCCGCCTCGACCTCGACCGCCTCGTCTCCCGGACGTACACGCTCGACCAGGTCAACGAAGCCTTCGCCGACCTGCTGGCCGGACGCCTGGCGCGGGGCGTGATCGCGTTTTAGGGCGTGTCTGCAAAGTCCCGTAGGGACGACCTGTTTGTAGGACGTAGCGTCTTCTCCTCTACCCTAAGCCCCGTAGGGGCGACCTGTTTTTTTACAGGACGCTCCTACGGAGCTTTATTAGGGGGCTCCCCCGCGAGCTACCAACAGGCCGCCCCGCCGGGGCGGCTTCTACCATCCAGTTTGCAGACACGCCCTGGTGTTTGAGTGTTCGAGATCCCAACTCAAACACGTTAGCACCTCAGCACGCCGCCAGCGCGGTCGGGGTCTCGCACCGGACGACCTGGAAGGCGAGCGCGCGGTCCAGGTCGGCCAGGAGGTCTTCGGCGTCTTCGATGCCCACCGAGAGGCGGATGACGGCGTCGGTGATGCCGGCGGCGGCGCGCTGCTCCGGGCGCATCGAGGCGTGGCTCATCGTGGCCGGGTGCTCGATCAGGCTCTCGACGCCGCCGAGGGATTCGGCCAGGCGGAAGACGCGCGTGGCGCGCAGGGCGTGATGCACCGCCTCGACGCCGCCCCGCAGGGCAAACGAAACCATCCCGCCGAAACCTTGCTGCTGCCGCGCCGCCAGCGCGTGCCCCGCGTGCGAGGCCAGCCCCGGATAGAAGACCTGCTCGACGGCGGAGTGCGCCTGCAAGAAGCGGGCGACGGCGTGGGCGTTCTGCTCGTGCTGCCGCAGCCGCAACGGCAACGTCTTGAGCCCGCGCAGCACCAGCCAGCAGTCGAACGGCTGCGCGATGGTGCCGTGCGCGTTGGCCGTGAACTGGAGCTGCTCGTCGAGCGCCTCGGTGCCCGCGATGACGGCGCCGCCGACCACGTCCGAATGGCCGTTGAGGTACTTGGTGGTCGAGTAGACGACGAGGTCGGCGCCGAGGGCCAGCGGCTGCTGCAGGAGCGGCGAGAGGAAGGTGTTGTCGACGATCAGCGTCAGCCCCGCCGCCCGCGTGATGGCCGCCAGGGCCTCGACGTCGACGATGCGCAGCAGCGGGTTTGAGGGCGTCTCGACCCAGACGGCGCGCGTGTTGGGCTGCAGGTGGTCCCAGACGGCCTGCGGGTCGGTCAGGTCGACGAACGAGACGGTGAGCTTGCCCTGCGCCTGGAGGTGGTAGAGCAGGCGTTCGGTGCCGCCGTAACAGTCGTGCGAGCAGAGCACGTGCGCGCCGGCGTCGAAGAGGGCCAGCGCAGTCGAGACGGCGGCCATGCCGCTCGTGAGCGCCACGGCGCCCGCGCCGCCGTCGAGGTCGGCCAGCACGTCTTCGAGGGCTTTGCGCGTGGGGTTGCCGCTGCGCGTGTAGTCGAAGCCCTTCGTGACACCTACGTCTTCGAAGCCGAACGTGGCGGTCTGGTAGATGGGCGGCACGACGCTGTTGTAACAGCGGTCGGTTTGTTGGCCGGCGAGGGTGAGGCGCGTCTGAGGCTGCATGCTGCGCTCCGTTTGGCTGGTGAGGAGATCGTCGTGGATGCTCTCACCAGGAACGAGCGCGCGGGACGTGCGCCGCGCAGGGCGCCCCCCAGGGCTCATCTCTCCCGGCCACAAAAAAACCCTCCCGGGTCGAGGAGGGCTACACGGGCAGGCCGGCTGCCTGTTCGCAGAGCGCCTCATCTTCCCCGGATACGCGTGCCGGGCAGGAGTTAGCACCATGACAATCCGCTATCGCGGACCCGGTTGCTACGACGTCTTCGGGCCTGTACCCTCGGTCGTTCTCGATGAAAGCGCGCCCAAGATACGACCCGCGACGGGGCAAAAGCAACGGCGGGATGAAAAGAACGCGTACGGATCTGTTTTTTTGTGAAACAGGAATCGAGCAAGGGGAATTGGAAAAGGGGTGTCGAAAGGTGCGCTCCCGGCGTATCTTCACCCTGCCCAGCACCCCCGTCGTCGAGCCGCCCTGCCATGCCGCCCCTTCGTCTGTATCCTGCCCTCGCCGTCCTCCTCCTGGCCGCGTGGCCCGCGCGGGCGCAGGAGGCCGCGCCGCTCGACACCGCGCGCGTCTACCAGCTCGAAAGCATCGTCGTGACGGCGGATCGTTCGGCAGGGCTGCTCTCATCCTCGACGGGGGCGGTGTCGGTGCTCCGGGGCGAGGAGCTGCGGCGGCTGCCGGTGACGACGCTCGCCGACGTGCTGGAGCAGACGCCCGGCTTTGCCTTCCTGGCGCTCGACGGCCTCGGCTACGACCCGCAGGCGACGGTGCGGGGCTTCTACGGCGGCGGCGAGGCCGAGTACGTCGTGGTGCTGCTCGACGGGCGCCCGCTCAACAACCTGGAAGCCGGGCTGATGAACTGGAACCAGGTGCCGCTCTCGGGCATCGCCTCGGTGGAGGTGCTGCGCGGCGGCGTCTCGTCGCTCTACGGCGATGCGGCCATCGGCGGGGTGGTCAACGTGGTGACGACGCCGGAGGCAGAGCGGTCGGTGCGGTGGTCGCTCGCAGGAGGCAGCTACGGCTCCCTCGCCGGGCAGGCCGCCGTCCACGGCGCGTGGGACGGACGCGCCGTCTCGCTCTTCGGCGACGTGCTCCGCACCGACGGCTTCCGCGACCACGCCGGGCGCGCCAGCGGTAGCCTCGGCGCCTCACTGGCCCTGCTCGACGGACCCCGCCACGCACTCTCGCTCTCGACGCTCAACCACTGGCGCGCCTTCGACGATCCGGGGCCGCTGTCGGGGACGCAACTGGCGCAGTCGCGCACGCAAGAGTCTCCCTTCTTCCGCTTCGACCACACCGACGAGCAGACCTACCGCCTGGCGCTCGACGGCACGACGCGACTCGGCCCCGCCGCCCAACTCGACGGCTCCGTCACGGGCGAGTACCGGCGCGCGGACGTGCTGCGCACCCTCCCGCTCAGCCCCGACTTCGCCGACACCAAGAACCGCGTCCTCCGGACCACCCGCCTGCTCGGCACGGCGCAACTGACCCTCGACCCGCGGCTGTTCTCCTTCGAAAACCGACTCGTCGCCGGCCTCGATGCCTCCCTCGGCGCGCTCGCCACGCGCTACTACGCCGTCGTCACCGGCGCCGCCGACGCCTACGCCGCCGCCTCGGGTCGGCGCGGCGACCTCGACACGCAGGGCGAGGGCACGCGCAGCACGGCGGCGGCCTTCCTCCAGTACGACCTCCACCCGGCGCCCCGCCTCAGGCTGACCCTGGGCAGCCGCCTGGACTGGCTGCGCGACACGTTCGAGCCGAAGCGGCCCGCCGGGGGCGCCCGCCAGACGGCCACGCACACCGCCTTCAGCCCCAAGGCCGGCCTCAACGTGCGCTACGCGCAGTCGGCCCGCCACGTGGGTAACTGGTACGCCAGCGTCTCGCGCTCCTTCAAAGCGCCCGTGCTCGACCAACTCTACGACCAGCGCTCCTTTCCCGTGCCGTTCCCGCCCTTCAGCGTCACCATCTCCAACGCCGACCTCAAGCCGCAGCGCGGCACGAGCGTCGAGACGGGCGTCTATCACCGCGCCGAACTGGCGCCGGGCACGCTGGCCGCCGAACTCTCGCTGTCGATCTACCAGATGGACATGACCGACGAGATCGACTTCTCCTTCGAGGCCTTCCGCAACGTCAACATCGGCAAGAGCCGGCACCGGGGCGTCGAAGCCGGCCTGAAAGCCTACGTGCAGGACCGCGCCACCGTCTTCGTCAACTACACCTTGCAGGCCGTGACGCTGCGCTTCGGCGAAAATCAGGGCAACTACGTCAAAGCCATCCCGCGCGACTTCGTCAGCGCCGGCTTCAGCGCCGCGCACCGCACGGGCCTCTCCGGCAGCGCCACCCTCCACGCCGCCCGCCGCATCTTCCTCGACGACGCCAACACCATCCGCCTGCCCGACTACACCACCGTCGAGGCACGCCTGGCTTATGAGCGGCGGCCCTTCACGCTGGCCCTCGAAGCCTTCAACCTGCTGGACGCCACCTACAGCACCACCGGCTTCCCCGACCCCGCCGGCACGCCGGGCGTAGTCTACTTCTTCCCCGCCGCCGGACGCACGCTACGCCTGGGCCTCAGCGTGGCGTTGTGAGGCGCGGCTGCGTAAACGCCCGGACCTGTCATCCTGAGCCGCAGGCGAAGGACCTGTCATTTATATCAACGCTCTGAAAAAGCTGAGCAAGCTTGCCCGCGTGTCATCCCGAACGAACGTGAGGGATCCCCGTCGGTAAAACCAGGCATCCATGGAATCGCTGGGGATCCCTCCTCCCTGCAGTCGTCGCGATGACACGGCTT
>JBFGTT010000280.1:0-5468 GCA_041565995.1 Rhodothermales bacterium | reverse complement strand
GATTTCGCCGAGTCGCTTCTCAAGGCCGCCCGCGCCGTCACCGCCGCCGTGCTCGTCAAAAAAGTGACCGACTGGTTTCGCCGCGTCGCCTGAGCGGCACGAGGACAGCGGATCCCGTTAATGCACGCGGGGTCAGGCTGCGCAGGGAGCGGATCGAGGCTGGTCTGATCCTTCACAGGTCGCTCCTACGGAGCTTCTTCAGGGAGTGGGGCGGTGCTACAAACGGGTCGCCCCTACGGGGCTTCCGCTGCACTACCGGCGCAGAAGTCGTGGGGCGCTGTCCTCGAAAATCCCTCGTGCTCGCCTCCGGACTGACTCACCAGACCGTCTTTCCGTAAGCAGATTCCGTATCACACGCTGCTGCTCGTGGCGTGGCTCCGCCGCGCGATGCGCAAGACGGAGGCTCTGACGCTATAACGGCCCCTAGACGGCAGAGCCGTCGGTCGGTGCGTCACGCGGCAGCGCCGCATGACGAGCCGCGTGGGTTGGTTGGGCTGCCTTCACCACCTTGTGCACAACGGCCCCACCCTGACGAAGGGCCTTTTTCATCGTTTTCTCTCCGGGGGCGGGTCGAAAGGCCGCCGGCGGGGGTGTTTTCCCGCGCGGCGCATCGTATTTTCGATTGTTTGCGCATTCACCAGGCAGCCAGAGAGAGCATTTCGTGAGCATCCTCGCCATCGGAACCGTCGCCCTCGACACCATCGAAACCCCTTTCGGCGCGGAGGACGACGTGCTGGGCGGCAGCGCGACCTACATCACCCTCGCCGCCCGTTACTTCTCCAGCGCGGTGCGCCTCGTCGGCGTCGTCGGGCACGACTTTCCGGAGGGCTATCAGGAGACGTTGCAGCGGAGCGGCGTGGACCTCGGCGGCCTCGTCGTCGACGCCGGAGGGCAGACGTTCGCCTGGGGTGGGCGCTACCATTACGACCTCAACGAGCGCGACACCCTCTTTACCGACCTGAACGTGCTCGAAACGTTCGACCCGGTCGTGCCGGAGGCCTTCCGCGACAGCCGCATCGTCTGCCTGGGCAACCTCGACCCGGCCATCCAGCGCCGCGTGCTCGAACAGGTCCATCGGCCCGAGCTGATCATCTGCGACACGATGAACTTCTGGATCGAGCACACGCCGGAGAGCCTGCGGGAGACGCTGCGGCTCATCGACTGCCTGATCATCAACGACGCCGAGGCGCGCGAGCTGGCCGAGGAGCCGAACCTGATCCGCGCCGCCCGCCTGATCCGCGCGATGGGGCCGCGCATCCTCATCATCAAGAAGGGCGAGCACGGCGCGATGCTCTTCATCGACGACGTGGTCTTCAGCGCGCCGGCCTACCCGCTCGAAGACATCCAGGACCCCACCGGCGCCGGCGACGCCTTCATGGGCGGCTTTGCCGGCTACCTCGACGGCCGGGCGCACCTCGACAACGAAGCGTTGAAGCGGGCCGTCATCTACGGCAGCGCCATGGCCTCGTTCGTCGTCGAACGCTTCGGCCCGGAACGGCTGCTGGGCCTGACGCAGGCGCAGATCAACGAGCGCCTGCAAGCCTTCCGTGCGCTCTCGGCCATCCCCGCCCTCCACCTGCCGGCGGGCGTCTCGTCCTGAACCTGCGCGGCCTTCGGGGGTAGTAGCGTCGGTTCGGTCGGCGGCCTGATCGGCCCGGTGCCCTCTCAACCATCGCCGCCTGGGGCTGCGTGCGTGGCAAGCGTATTTTTCAGATGCATGGATGCCTGTTTTGACGACGGACGATGGACGATAGACGATCCTGGGCGGTGCCGTTCGTCGGTGGTCCGTCGTCGGTGGTCTGTCGTCGGTCGTCTGGCAGGGGCGGCGGTGTTGCTGCTGGCGGGGTGCGCCTCCGGCGGGCCGGACGAGGCGGCGCCGGCGCGCGAGGCCCTCGCCGTACGCCACGTGGGCGACGAGGCGTGCGCCAGTTGCCACGAGGACCTCTACCTGTCGTATCATCGCACCGGGATGGGGCGTTCGGTTTCCCGGTTCGAGGCCGCCGCCGCGCCGGAGCGCTTCGGTCCGGAGGCGCGCGTCTTCGACGCCCGGCGTAAGTTCTACTACGAGCCGTTCGTCCGGGGCGACACGCTCTTTCAGCGCGAGTTCCGGTTGGACGCGGCGGGGCGGGTGGTCTACGAGCAGACGCATCCGGCGGCGTGGGTCATCGGCTCGGGGCACGCCACGCGGTCGTACCTGATGCAGGTCAACGGCTACGTCACCGAGATGCCGCTGACGTGGTACGTAGAGCGCGGGCGGTGGGACCTCAGCCCCGCCTACGAGCAGACCAACCACCGCTTCGACCGTCCCATCGTGCTCGAGTGCATGACGTGCCACAACGGGCTGCCCGCCTTCACCCCGTTCACGCTCGACCACTACGCGGAGGTGCCCACGGGCATCACGTGCGAGCGCTGCCACGGCGCCGGCGGCGCGCACGTCGAAGCCCGCCTGGCCGGCCTCGACCCGGCGGCAGGCCGCCCGGACACCACCATCGTCCACCCCGCCCGCCTCGACCGTGACCTCCAGCTCTCGATCTGCCAGCAGTGCCACCTGAGCGGCATCACCGTCTTCGCGCCGGGCCAGGACGCCACCACCTTCCGGCCCGGCACGCCGCTGGCGGCCCATCGCAGCGTCTTCGCCCTCGAAGCCGAGCGCGACGACCCCGAGCGCTTCGGCATCGCCTCGCACGCCAAGCGCCTGGCCCTGAGCGCCTGCTACCGCCGTAGCGCGATGACCTGCACCACCTGTCACGATCCCCATCGCCCCGTGGCCGAACTCGGCGCCGCGCACTTCAACCAGGTCTGCCAGGGCTGCCACACGCCGGCGCCGGAGCAGGAGGCGGCGGTGTGTAGCAGGCCGGACGCGCACGGGCGGGCCGAGGCCATGACCGGCAACTGCATCGGCTGCCACCTCCAGCGCAGCGGCACCAGCGACATCCCGCACGTCACCTTCACCGACCACTGGATCCGCCGCACGCTGCCGCCGGCGCGCCGCCCCGAAGACATCGAGCGGATGCTGGTGCGCGCCGAACCGCTCGAACTGGTGCGCGTGACGGAGGCGCCGCCTGCGGAGGATGCGCAGGCCCGGCTCGAAGAGGCCGTCGCCTACTGGAACCTCTACGAGACGAAGCACCGCCTGCCAGCCTACCTGCCGCGCGTGGTGAGGCTGGCCCGCCGGGGCCTGGCCGCCGGCGCCGACCATCCCGCCGCGCGCCTGGCGCTGGGGCGGGCGTTGCTCGAAGCCGACTCGCTGGCGCAGGCCGAGCGGGTGCTCGAAGCCGCCGCTGCGCGCTACCCGGACGACGCCTTCCTGGCCTACTGGCTGGGCGAGGCCCGGCTGCGCGCCGGACGCGCCGAGGCGGCCCTGGCGCCGCTCCAACGGGCAGGCGCGCTCCAGCCGCTGTTCGTCGAGGCGCGGCTGAAGCTGGCGGCGGCCTACGAGGCCACGGGCCGCGTCGAAGCGGCCAGGGCGGCCTACCGCGCCGCGCTCGACCTCGACCCGGTACACCACCCCCAGGCGTGGAACAACCTGGGCTTCCTCTATTTGCAGCAGCAACGGGTGGCCGAAGCCGGGCCGCTCATCGACCGCGCCGTCGGGCTCGATCCGGACCTGGTCGTGGCGCTGGTCAACCTGGGGTCGGTGCGGCTGATCGAGCAGGCGTTCGAGGCGGCGGCTGCGCTCTTCGAACGCGCCCTCGAAGCCGACCCCGACAACGTCGCGGCGCTGGGCAACCTGGGGCTGGTCTACGCGCACCTCGAGCGCTACGAAGAGGCGCGCGTGCTGCTGCGGCGCGTGCTGCGGCTGACCCCCGGCGACCAACGCGCGGAGGCGGCCCTGGCCCAGGTCGAGCAACGTTTACGAGGAACCCGGTGATGTCCGTCATGCGGAACGTAGCGACTTTTTCAGCCCTGTTGTTGTTGATGACGGCGGCGTGCGGCGGCCCCGGCGGCGGGACGCAGGCGGCTGCCGGCTGGATCGAAGTCGATCTCGACAAGTCCGACCCGGAGCGGCTGCTGCGCTATTACTTCGGCGGCTACGCCGCGCCCGCCGGCGCCGATCCGCTGGCGGCGGGGCTGGTCGTCGAACAGGAGGGCCGGTACTTCGTCGATACCGAGGTCCTGGAGGTACGGCATCCGGGCGTCGGCGCGGCCCTCCGGGCGACGGCGCAGGGCGGACGGGTGGCCTGGAAGCCGCTGGCCGACTTTCTCAACGAGACCTACTACGCCGCGCGCGGCCTGCCTCCTACGCTCGCTGCGTTACGGGCCGAGGTGCCCTACCTGGAGGCGACGCCGCCCTGGTTCCACGTCGAGATCGACGGGGTGATGACCACCGCCCGCCGGCACGTTTACGTCGACGAAGCCGCCCTGCGGCAGGCCCTCAGCGCGTACCGCCAAAACGGCGACCGCCTGCTCTACGCCGAAGGCACGGCCTTCGTGGGCGAGCACCACCTCGAGGGCGCGCTCGTCGAGACGACCGTGCTGCGCAAACGCGCCGACGGCTTCTGGGACTTCTTCACCTACGGCCCCGACGGCACCCTGGCCGCCGCCACGCAGGCGCTGCCGCGTGCGCTTAAGACGCCGACGCAGTGCGTGGGCTGCCACTTCGGCGGCAAGCTCTTCGAACCCGAACGTAGCTTTCCCGGCACGGCCCCGCCCGGCCCGCACGGCCCGCGCGCCCTCTACGTCGACGACGCCCTGCGCGACCGCGCGGTCGTCACGTTCTTCGACGAACACCGCAAGCGCAGCGACACCGTCCTGGGCCTCTACAACACCCTCTTCGTCGCCCGGCTGCGCGCGGATCGCCGCGCCGGTCGGCTCGCCGAAGCCGACGCGTCTTTGCTCGCCGGGTTGGGGTTGTAGCCGTCCCGGCCCTATCTTGCGGTCTCCCCTCCCTCGAAGCCGCCCATCGGCATGGCGCTCAGCACGGTACGGCTCGTCAACGCCGTCTTCTACGCCCACCACGGCGTGATGCAGGAAGAGCACCGCCTCGGCGGGCGCTACGAAGTGGACGTGTCGATGGACCTCGACTTCGAAGACGCCGCGCGCGAGGACGACCTGGCCAAGACGGTCGATTACGAGCGGATCTACCGGCTCGTGGAGGAGCTGGTGACGCAGAACCGGTTCTACCTGATCGAACGGCTGGCCTATCTCATCGGGCAGAAGGTGCTGGAGGTCTACGGCAACGTGCAGGCCGTGGAGGTGACGGTGCGCAAGCCCAACCCGCCCGTCGGCGGCACCGCCGACCGCGCCGAGGCCGTCTACCGCGTCGGGCGCTGAGGTCCTGCCGGGTAGCGCTGCCCGGCTTGCAGGCGACGGGTCACCTGGCGGTTTCAGCGTTGTTCCAGGGAGGGTGTTTCCGTAGTTTCCGGAGCGGTCGCTATCGCGGCGTGCCGCCGATCAATCGTCAGGCAACCCCAACCCCCGCATCGACGTGTATACCCACCCGGAACCGACGGCCCGCTACTATCGCG
>JBFGTT010000279.1:0-5478 GCA_041565995.1 Rhodothermales bacterium | reverse complement strand
GCGCCCAGCATCACCGCGACGAACGCCAGGGCCACCCAGCCTTTGTAGGGCATCAGGTAGGAGACGATGCGCCGGAGCAGCCGGGTGTCCACCTTCTGCTTTTCGGCTTCCTTGCCGTCGCTATGTACCTGCGTGTCGTCCGCCAAAATGTGCCCTGCGTCGGTTGCCGTTTATTGCCATCCGCAGCACGCGCCCAACTCCTCCCCTGCACGCCCCCATCTAAAATTTTTGCGGCTCCGCCGCGAAAATTTTATAGCGCTTTAATTCCTCAGCGGCCTCGGTGTTCTGGAACACGGCGCGGGCCTGTTCCACCAGCGGCGCGGGGTCTTTGTAGCGGGCGCTGAAGTGGCCCAGCAGCAGCCTTGCCGCCCCGGCGCGGCGGGCCACTTCGGCGGCCTGGCGCGCGGTGGCGTGCCCCGTCTCGGCGGCGCGCTCGGCCAGGTCGTCGCCGAAGGTGGCCTCGTGGTAGAGCAGGTCGGCGCCGGCGGCCAGCGCCACGCCCGCTGCGCAGGGACGCGTGTCGCTGACGTAGGCGAAGGCGACGCCGGGCCGCTCCGGGCCGACGACCGCCTCGGGCCGCACCACGCGCCCGTCGCCGAGCGTGACGGCCTGGCCCGCCTTGAGGCGTCGGAAGTGGCGGTAGTCGGTCACGCCGAGCGTCCGCGCGTGCGCCGCGTCGAGCCGTCCGGGGCGCGTCTTTTCCTGAAACCGGTAGCCGAGCGTGAAGACGCGGTGGTCGAGGGGCCGGGCTTCGACGGTGCAGGTCGTCGTCTCGAAGACCACCCCGTGCGCAAAGCCTTCGTCGAGTTCGACGTAGTCGAGCCTGAAGGGCGGCTCGTCGTGGGCCATCCCCGGCATCGACTGGACGATGCCCGCCAGGCCCGCCGGCCCCACGAGCGTCAGCGGCGCCTCGCGGCCCAGCAGCGCCACGGTCGAGAGCAGGCCCATCAGCCCGTAGAAATGATCGCCGTGGAGGTGGGTGATGAAGACGGCGTCGAGGGCCGAGCGCTTGAGGCCGGCGCGCAGCAGTTGGAACTGCGTGCCCTCGCCGCAATCGAAGAGCAGCACGCGCCCCTGCCGCAGCAGCGCCACCGCCGCAAGGTGCCGCTCGCGCGTAGGAAGGGCCGACGCCGTACCCAGCGGGATGACTTCCATGCTCATAGCTTTCAGCCGTCAGCCTTCAGGAATGCGGCAACCAAAGCTGGCCGCTGGCCGCTTTCCTCAAGAGAGCGCCTCGATTTCTTCTTCGAGGAGTTGCTTGCGATAGAGGCTGGCGTAGAGGCCGTCGCCCTGGACGAGTTCGTCGTGGGTGCCCCGTTCGAGGACGCGGCCCTCGTCGAGCACCAGGATCAGGTCGGCGTCCTGCACCGCCGAGATGCGATGGCTGACGATGACGACGGTGCGGCGGCCGTAGTGGCGGCGCAGGCGGCTCAGGATCCGGCTCTCGGTGCTCGTATCGACGGCGGAGAGGGCGTCGTCGAGGATGAGCAGGCGGGGCCGGTGGATGAGCGCCCGGGCGATGGAGGTGCGCTGCTTCTGCCCGCCCGAGAGCGTGATGCCGCGCTCGCCCACGAACGTCCCGAAGCCCTCGGGGAAGGCGCGCACGTTCTCGAGCAAGTCGGCGTCGAAAGCGGCTTCTTCGACGGCTTGCGCGTCGGCCTCGACGACGCCGAAGGCGATGTTGTCAGCCACGGTGTCGCTGAAGAGGAACACGTCCTGCGTGACGTAGCCGATGGCGCCGCGCAGCGTCTCCAGCGGCAGCGTGCGCACGTCGTGCCCGTCGATCCGCACGGCGCCCCGCGTGGGATCGAGCAGGCGCGGGATCATCTCGACCAGCGTCGTCTTGCCCGCGCCGGTGCGCCCGACGACGGCCAGCGTCGCGCCCGCCGGCACCTCGAAAGAGACATCTTCGAGCACCCAGGGGCCGTCCTCCTCGTAGCGGAAAAAGACGTGGTCGAAGGCGAGGGCGCCCTCGATCTCGGTCAGGCGCCAGTCCGTCTGCTCGCCGTCGGCGATCTCGGGCACGGCGTCGAGGATGTGGTTGAGCCGGATCATCGAGGCCGAGGCGCGCTGCACCATCGTGATCACGAAGCCGATCGAGGCCACCGGCCAGGTCATCAGCGCCACGTAGATGATGTACTCGACGATGTTGCCGATGGTGATGGCGCCTTCGACCACCAGCCGCCCGCCGATCCACACCACGATGATCTGCGAGAGGCCCACGATCAACAAAAACACGGGCCGCCAGGCCGCATCCACCTTGGCGAGGTCGAGCGTGCGAGCGCGGTAGTGGTCGCTTTCTTTTTCGAAGGCGACGGCCTCGCCCGCTTCGCGCGTGTAGGCTTTCAGCACGCGGATGCCCGAGAGCGCCTCCTGCACGCGGCTCGTGAGCTTCGAGTATTGCTGCTGCAGGGCCTCGCTGCGGGTGTGCACCATGTGCGCGACGAAGAACACCGAGACGGCCAGCAGCGGCATCGGCAGCAGCGCGTAGAACGTCAGCGGCGGCGAGATGATGAACATGACGACGATGGCCGCCACCACGATGACCACGGCCCGCGTCAGGTACATGATGGCCGGGCCGATGTAGCGGCGCACCTGCTCGATGTCGCTCGTGGCCCGCGTGATCACGTCGCCGGTGGAGACGCGCTGGTAGAAACGCGGCGAGAGCCGTTGCAGGTGCGCGTAGAGGTCGTTGCGCAGGTCGTACTCGATGTGCCGCGAGGCCACCACCACCGTGCGCCGCATCAGGAACGAGAACAGGCCGCTGATGAGGCTGAAGCCCACGATGGCGAGCGCGAAGACCAGCAGCGTCACGAAAAACTCGCCGTAGAGGTACCCCTGCACCTCGGTGCCGCCGAAGACGCGGTAGAGCTGCACGAAGCGCGGGATGCTATCGACGGCCTGCCGCACGAACACCGGCACGGTGACCGTGAACCCCGCCGAGATCACCGTGAAGAGCAGCCCCGGTACGAACAGGTGCTTGTACCGCCAGAAAAAATGGTTCAGCCGGGCCAGAGGGCGCATCCGATTGCGGATTGCGGATTTCAGAAAGATCGGGGGTGCAAACGCGCGGCGCGGCGGGGCGGATCCGGGGCGCGGGTTTTTTGAGTCAGACGCACGCGCCGCTTCCCCAACGCAGCAGAGCCTGCCCCTCGTCGGAGAGACAGGCTCTGGCGTGCAGCGTCACGTCCTGCCTTGCGGCAGCCGGCTGTTTGCTACTTCTCGCCGTAGAAGTCGTTGAGCGCGCGTAGCGTGTGCAGGCGCACCCGGTCCGCGTTGACGTCCTGCACCGTCTCGCGCAGCCGGTGCATGCCGTAGCGGTCGCCGATGGCGTGCAGTGCCGTGACGGCCAGGATCCGATGGCCCTCGTTGCCGCCGAAGAGGTACACGTTCAGCAGCGGCGCGACGACCTGCTCGAAGCGCACCTCGTCGCCGCGATAGGTCGCCAGAAAGATGATGTTTTGCATGGCCTGCTGCCGCACTTGCTCGACGGGCGAGGCCAGCGAAGCGGCCAGTTGCGCGTCGAGGAGGGCGCGCGAGGCGGGGCTTTTCTTCGCGGCGGGCACGGCGGCGGGCGGCGCTTCGGCCAGGGCGAGCGCGGCGCCGTCGAGGTCGGCGCGGGGCGGCGTCTGGGCCTGCGCCGGGGCGACGACGAGGCCGAAAAGCAGCACCGCAAGGCCGGCAAAACGGCGGGAAAATGCCCTCGGATTCGGGGTTTGGATGCGGGCAGATGCGCGTGTCATGGGTTGCCTCCTTGTCATTTAAGTGGTTACGTAGTAACGTTGGGGTACGGCCCCGTCCGGAAACGCGGCTACGGACGGGATTTCGCCCTGCGCTCACCGGTATCACAACCAACCCCCGGCAATCGGCTCAAACCCTTGCAAAAAAGAACAGGTGATGGATGACTGAGGAGGCCGCCAGGCAAGGGTCGCCGCACCGCATTATTTTCCCGCCGTGCACCGAGCGAGACGCGCACCGGCTCTGACCGGCACGGGAACAGGCCACCTGCCGCGCTCCAGCCCCGGCCATCGCCCAACATGACCCACCGGCAGCAACACACCGTCACGCAACTGCTCGAAGCCGCGCGCGAAGGCGACCGGGGCGCCCTCCAGGCGCTCTTCCCGCTCGTCTACGACGAACTGCACGCGCTGGCCCACCGCAAACGCCGGAACTGGAACGGCGACTACACGCTCAACACGACGGCCCTCGTCCACGAAGCCTACCTCAAACTCGTGGACCAATCGCATCCTGCCTGGAACAACCGCGCGCACTTTTTCGGCGTGGCGGCGCGCGCCATGCGCCACATCCAGATCAACTACGCCAAGCACCGGCGGCGCAAAAAACGCGGCGGCGGCACGCCCAAAGTCTCGCTCGACGAAGTAAGCCGGCTGTGCGTCGAGGAAACCCCGCTGACCGCCGAGCGCGCCGACGCGCTCGTAGCCCTCGACGACGCGCTGACGCGCCTCGAACAGGTCAACGAGCGCCAGAGCCGGATCGTCGAGTGCCGCTTCTTCGCCGGGATGACCATCGACGAGACGGCGGCGGCGCTGGCCGTCTCGCCGGCGACGGTCAAGCGCGGCTGGGCGATGGCGCAGGCGTGGCTGCATCGTGCGATGCAGCAGGACCAGGAAGGCTAACCCTCTTCGTCATGAATACGGCGCGCTGGGACGAACTGGAAACGCTCTTCGGGCAGGCGTTGGCGCTGCCGCCCGACGAGCGTCCGGCATTTCTCGACCGGGCCTGCCAGCACGACGCCGAGCTGCGGGCCGAGCTGGATTCGCTGCTGGCCCACTACGAAGAGGCCCCCGGCTACTTCGACCGCCTCGTCGAAGTCCTGCCGGCGCCCGCCTTGCCGCTCGGGCCGGATCCCGCGCGCACCCGGGACGACCCCCACGCCCTCACCGGCAGCCTCGTCTCCCACTACCGCGTGCTCGAACCCCTCGGCGAAGGCGGCATGGGCGTCGTCTACCGCGCCGAAGACACCCGCCTCAAGCGCCCCGTCGCGCTCAAGTTTCTGCCCCCCCACCTCAGCGCCGACGCCGGCGCCCGGCAGCGCTTCGTGCAGGAAGCCCAGGCCGCCTCCGCGCTCGACCACGCCAACATCTGCACCATCTACGAAATCGGCGAGACGGGCGACGGGCGCACGTTCATCGCCATGGCCTGCTACGAGGGCGAGACGCTCAAGAAGAAGATCGAACGGGGGCCGCTGGCGCTCGAGCAGGCGCTCGATTACGCCGCGCAGGCCGCGCGAGGGCTCGCCAAAGCGCACGCCGCCGGCATCGTGCATCGGGACGTCAAGCCGGCCAACGTGATGGTGACCGACGACGGGGTCGTCAAAATGCTGGACTTCGGCCTGGCGAAGGTGGCCGACGTGCAGTTGACGCGCACCGGCACGACGATGGGCACCGTCGCCTACATGTCGCCGGAGCAGGCACGCGGCAAGGACGTGGACCATCGCGCGGACCTCTGGTCGTTGGG
>JBFGTT010000278.1:0-5499 GCA_041565995.1 Rhodothermales bacterium | reverse complement strand
CGCCTGCTGCTTGAGCGCCAGCAGTTCGCGCTGCGTATCTCTTATCTCGGCCAGCAACCGCGCGTGTTCGTCGTTCTCCATGGGCTTCAGGTTCGTCGTGCTCCGGCACCGCGCACGCCGCACAGGCCGGTTTCACGCAGGCTCGTGCCACGACGCCCTCTGCCATCCCGGCTTCGTCGTCTCCGCTACTGGCTGCCCTCGCCGCCTCCGCTCCAGGGCGGGGCGATGTTGTTCGAGCGGGCGTAGGCGATCGACTGGCCCAGGTGCTCGTGGCTGTGGCCGCCGATGATCATCAACACCGTGCGGCGCGTCCGCATGGCGCCGAAGACGTTGACCTCTTCGTCGAGATCCATCTGCGCGGCTTTCTCGACGGCCATGTGGACGTGCTTCTGAGACTCCTTGAGCGCCGCGATCACCTCGTCCTTCGCCGTGATGGTCTTCTCGGCATCCTGCCCGACGCCCTCAGGCATGGGAACGCCGAAGGAAGAAGCCAGAAAATAGTTGGCCAGGGCCACGTGGATGTAGACCTCGCTGATCGTGCGGACGCCTTCGGCGGGCTGCCAGCCGTACTTGTCGGCCGGCGTCGCTTCGGCCAGGTCGGCCAACTTCTTCGACACCTGCGTGAAATCGGCCTTGAAATCGGCCAGATAACCACTCAGGTCGCCCTCGTCCTGGGCAGCAGTGGGTAGCGCCACGGCCAGCGCTAACGCGGCTATGACGATGAAGGAGCAGGTCTTTTTCATCCTGGGTTCGCTGGTGTTGGGGTTCGAAAAAATGGGCATAGATTCATTCCTGATTGAAAGGAGCTAACGCACCCATGACCAGAAAGAAACCTCCCGTGACCGACCCCCACGATACGACACAACACGCTAAATCGCCACCGCCGCCGCAAATCCTGCGCGGGGCGCCCTCAATGCAGGCTGAAGACGCCTTGCCGGTTGATGCTGGCAATGAGCCTGCCGCGCCGAAAACTGCGCACGTCCACCATGCCGGTAGGGCTGCTGCTGATCGAGTCGAGGTACTCGGCGACCACGCGCGTGGTGTGTTCCTTGTCCGCGTAACTGAGGTTCTTCCAGTTAAAATCATTCACGTACATCACCCGACGTCTTTCGTCTAAACGATGGATCAGGCTGGCCTGAAAGACCTTCGTGACTTTCTCCAGGCTCCGCGCAGCGCTCGCGGACCGGGGGGGCGGGACGGGCTTGATTTCGGTCTCCAGAGGCGGCGTCGAACGGCGCACCACCGGCACCGGCTCGTCGTCGATGGGGGGTTCGGAGGACGTTGAGAGAATACCGGCAGAAAAGCTGATCACGATCAACGCGACCAGGATGGCCCAGAACCACCAGGCTTCGTGAAGTTGTTTCTGCCTACCACCCATAGCTACAATTTTTTTGCCCGCAGGGGAGTCGCTGACCGTGGAACACCCTAGTTGAGGAACGTGATGGCCCCGTCGAAGGAGACCCTGGTCTTCACGATGTGCACACCCGCGATGTGCACCCGCACCCCGATGTCGTCGAAGTGACTGCTCATGGCCGTGATGACCAGGCTGTCCTTGCTGGCGAAGGTGATGCGCACCACGCCGGGCGGCCATTCTTCGTCGAGGGCTAACACCTTCATGCCGTCGATGCTCAGGTTCTCATAGCTACCCCCGCCGCCGAGAAAGGGGGATTCCTTGCTGCGCCAGATGGTGGCCTGAGAACTGACCTGGACGGCGTAGCTCATGAGCAGGTCGGCGTGCAACTGGCGTGTTTTGGTGTTCATGATGTCGATTCCGAAGAACACCCCGACGCCGACGATAATGATGGCGAGAACGAGCAGGAGCGCTTGTTGCTGACCCATCGCGAGATTCGTTTTTCGACGCGGTGTAGACCCGTCACCGTGTTGGGCAAAGGTGGTGCTTCCGATCAACCAGAACTTATCCGGAAGCACGAGCGCTACGGGGCAGGCGAGGGGGCACCGGTGAGGCCCCACGCAGCGATGTGTGTCCGAGCGCCGACGGCTCATCGCGTGGATGAACCCGCCGGCAGGCCGGCGTGGCGTCCCCACCGATACCGTGCGCTACCCGAGCCTGGGCTGAGTATCGGAGTAACGGCCAATGACTTTACTGAATCGTGCAGAAGGGCCTGTTTCGAGGGGTGGAGTGTTCGCGTGTTGGCGTGTTCGCGTAAGAAAACTATAACCCTTCAACCCCACCGGGATGGGTTCACTTGAAGAAGATATCGACGCTGAGGCCGGCGAAGAACGCCGTTTGCAGGCCCCCGTCGAAGTTGAAGGCTACCTGGGGCGAGGGCGCGTAGCGCAGGCCCAGCACCGCGTTGACGACGGGCACCACCGGGGGCATGTCGATGCGCTTGCGCACGTCTTCGGCGGTGGGGCTTTG
Source organism: Rhodothermales bacterium (assembly GCA_041565995.1). Taxonomy (GTDB): domain Bacteria; phylum Bacteroidota; class Rhodothermia; order Rhodothermales; family JBFGTT01; genus JBFGTT01. The sequence continues at coordinate 3,119 of JBFGTT010000278.1, read as the reverse complement.
CCGGCAGACGCGCACGTCGATGCGTCCGTCGGGGCACTCGTAGTCCGTCTCCCGCACGGTGCCCAGCAGCACGCCCACGCCGATGCCCATGCCGTAGCGCAGCGCCAGGTACTCGTCGAAGGGGTACGCCCAGACGCCCGTCAGGTCGAGGCTGAGCCAGGCAAAGCCGTCGAACTCCACCAGCGAGGGGTTGTGGTCCGGCTCGTCGAGCCAGACGCCGTCTTTGGGGCTGAGCGGCGCCCAGGCCAGCGCCAGCGCCGTCTCGAAGCGGCCTTTGCGGCGGATCACCTCCAGGCCCACTTCGGGCTGCGCCACCCCCGAAGGCGCCACCTCGACGAAGTATTCGAAGGCGCTCCTGGGCACGAACAGCCCCCGGAAGCGCAACCCGACGCCGTATTGCACCTCGGACGCCCGTTCCTCGTCGTGCGGGGCCGCCGTCCCGGCATCCTGGCCCTGCGCCGCACCGGGCGCGGCGAGCAGGCACAGCATCAACACGAGCAGCGCGGCAGGCTTCATGGCGGGCGAGATCGGGTGGCGGACGAGGCCGGGCGGCGGGCTTCTTTACACGCCGGGGCGCAGGGCTTGTTCAAGCCGTCGCCGTGCATTTTTCCCGGTGCGAATCGCTTTCTGCGAGGCATCTTCTTGCACCCGGCGTGCGTTTTCTGTTTTATGGAGCTTCCTTCCCGCGCATCCTTCCCCGCTACGATCATGCAAAACGACTATCCGTGGCGCTCGGCGCTACGCGACCCGCTCGTCAAGTGGTTCCTCGGTTTCTTCGGCGCCGTCTTCGGCTTCCTGATGTTGCCCCGGACCATCAAGTACCTCCTGCGCCGGTTCGTGCTGGGCACCCTCAGCGAGATCGTCGTCATCGTCATCACCGGCCTGCTGACGGAAAAGATGGTCGCGTGGATCGGCAAAGACGACGCCCAGCGCAGCGGTATCGGGACTATGGATAACCGGTCAAGCAACGCGCCATGATGCAACGCGACCCCTCCCCCAACGACCGGCCCGAGAAGATCGGCGTGGTCACGCACGGCTCGCTCAACCAGGGCGTCGAGATGAAGCTGGACGCGGCGGAGTCCATCGAGGACGTCGTCGCCGGCACGTTCGTGGTGGTGCAGGGCCAGCAGTACGACTTTTTCTCGATGATCACCGACGTAGCCATCGAGGCGGCCAACGAGAACATCCTGCTCAACCCGCCCGCGCCGGACGACGAGCTGCTGCGCCGGGTGATGCAGGGCATGGGCGCCTACGCCACGGTCTCGCTCAAACCCATGCTGATGATGGACAACCGCCGGCACCAGGAACTGGCCGACGAGGCGCCGCGCTCGGTCAAGACCGTCCCGGCCCACTTCTCGCTGGTGGCCCGCGCCACCGAGGACGACGTGGCCCGCGTCTTCGGCCACGAGGCGCAGGGCGACGGCCAGACGTTCTTCCACGTCGGCGAGCCGCTGGGCATGGAAGGCATCCCGGTCTGCCTCAACCTCGACCGGCTCGTCGAGCGCTCCAACGCCGTCTTCGGCAAGACGGGCACGGGCAAGACGTTCCTGACGCGCCTGCTGCTCAGCGGCACCATCAAGACCGGCAAAGCCGTCAACCTGATCTTCGACATGCACTCGGAGTACGGCCTGCGCTCGCGCCAGGAGAAGAAAGCCGGCGAAGGCGCCTCCTTCGTCAAGGGCCTGCGCGACCTGTTTCCGAGCAAAGTCGCGATCTTCTCGCTCGACCCGAAATCGACGAGGAGCCGGGGCGCCAGCGCCGACCAGGCCGTCTTCCTCTACGCCGACCAGATCGAGCCGGAGGACATCCTCCCGCTCCAGGACACGCTCAACCTCAACCAGACCGCCGCCGAGAGCAGTTTCCTGCTCAAGAAACAATACGGCCCAAACTGGCTGCGGCGGCTGCTCGAAGCCGAAGGCCCCCAGGTCGACGCGCTGGCCGAAGCCGTCGGCGCACACCCGCAATCCATCGGCGCGCTGCGCCGCAAGCTGATCCCCTTCACCCGGTTCGACTTCTTCAAGACCGAGCCGTCCGGCGGCAAAACCGACGTGCTCGACGCCCTGCTCGACTGCCTCGACAGCGGCAAGTCGGTCGTCTTCGAGTTCGGGCGCTACGACGCCCTGACGGTGTACCTGCTCGTAGCCAACGTCGTCACGCGCCGCATCCGCGACAAGTACGAAGAGAAGACCACGCGCTTCCTCCAGACGCAGGAAGAAGCCGACCGCCCGGCGCAGCTCATCATCACCATCGAGGAGGCGCACAAATTCCTGACGCCGGGCATCGCGCACGAGACGCCCTTCGGCAAGATCGCCCGCGAGATGCGCAAGTACTTCGTCTCGCTGCTGGTGGTGGACCAGCGCCCCAGCGCCATCGACGAGGAGGTGCTCAGCCAGATCGGCACGCGCATCGTCGCCCAACTCAGCGACGAGCGGGACATCGGCGCGGCGCTCGTGGGCACCTCCGACGCCTCGGCCCTGCGCAAGGTGCTCGCCTCGCTCGACGCCAAGCAGCAGGCGCTCGTGCTCGGCCACGCCGTGCCCATGCCCATCGTCGTCCGCACGCGCACCTACGACGAAGCCTTCTACCAGGCCATGCGCGGCGACGACGCCGGGCGCCTGCCCGCCACCTACGAAGCGGCGAAACGGCAGATGGACGAGTTGTTTTAGGCCGCTCCGAAGCCATCGTGGCTACGAGGGCGCAGGGCTGGCGGCGTTTGGTTATCTTAGGAGCCAGACTCCGCATCAACGACAGAGGTAGACGCTATGACGCAACGTAGATGGTTCGGCTTGATTATCGCATCCTGTGTCCTTTGCCTGGCCTGCGCCGCGCCGCGCCCTGCCGCCCTCAAGTGGGTCAAGCTCGGCGAACGCACCGTCAACCACGCCCTCGACCGCGACGAGATCGCGGTGACCGTCAAAGAGGGCACCTTTCGCCAGATCCGGTTCGAGGTCAAGCGCCGTCAGGTCACGTTCCGCGACGTGAAGGTACACTTCGCCAACGGCGACGTGCAGGACGTGGAACTGCGGCGGCAGATCCCGGCGGGCGGCCAGACCCGCGTCATCGACCTCGAAGGCAAGGACCGCGTCATCTCGAAGGTCGTCTTCTGGTACAACACCTCG
>JBFGTT010000277.1:0-5509 GCA_041565995.1 Rhodothermales bacterium | reverse complement strand
TCAGGGCGCTGTCAACGACGTGGGACGCTTAGAGACTGTTTGGCAAGATGATACCGGGCTGCGCACGGCTCTTTTCGGTCCATCGCCCCCCGCTTTATCGGCCCGTAGCGCTGCTACGCGCCTCCAAAGTCGTGCGTCGCTGGCCTCGAAAATTCCTCGTGCTCGCCTGCGGTCTGACTTACCAAACAGTCTCTTAGAGACCCCGGCCACGACGGCGAGGTTTCTTATCCGTAAAACGTGATGCGTAAGGGTGCACCTGGGAACGTTGCCACGAAGCTCCTTTACGCTTCACGTTTTACGCCGTCCCCTTCCCCCCAGGCTTTCTTCAGGGCGCGTTGGCGCTGGCGCTCGGCCCAGGCCGCCACGAAAATCGAGCCTTCGTAGAGCAGCATCAGCGGCGTGGCCACCAGCACCTGCGAGAACGGGTCCGGCGGCGTGAAGAAGGCGCCCAGGATGAGCACCACCAGCAAGGCGTACTTGCGCGACTTGCGCAGCCGCTCCGGCGTGGCGATGCCCAGCTTGGCCAGGAAATAGATGACCACCGGCATCTCGAAGAGCACGCCCGCCCCGAAGGACCACCACGTCACCATGCTGAAGTAGCGCGTGATGTCGAAATCGTTGACGATTTCGGGCGAGATCTCGTAATTCGCGAAAAACTGGAGGGCGAAGGGCGTGATGAGGCAGTAGCCGAAGGCCAGCCCCAGCATGAAGAAAAACGTGGCGAACAACGAAGCGAAGCGCAGCCCGGCCTTCTCGTGCGGGTACAGGCCCGGCTCGATGAAACGCCACAGAAAATAGACGAACACGGGCGACCCCAGCACCACTCCGGCGGCCACGATGGTGCCGATGTGGGCAAAAAACTGGCCGGTGATGGTGCGGTTCTGGAGCGTGAAGGGCGTCGCCTCGATGCCCAGGATGTGGTACATGAAGAAGTCCGGCTTCTTCGGCCCTAGCAGCAGCGTGTCGAGGATCCACTCGCTGAAGAAGGCGGCCACGATGGTCGTCAGCAGGACGCCGGCGAAGCCTTTGATGAGCGTCCAGCGCAGCTCTTCGAGGTGGTCGAGGAACGACATCTCGGAGCCGGGCGGCACCACGGCGCCGGCCGCGCCGTCGCCTTGCGGCCCGGCGGGCAGCTTTTTCGCTTCGGAAGCGGCACGCGATCTGAACTTGAGTTTCATCGCGCAGGCGACGGGTTGCAGGGGTGCGGCGGGGGCTGTCGGTAGTACCCCGGCCCGGCCTCCCAGACACAAATCAGGCCGAGTCGGAGCTGCTGCGTCCGCTCTCGCGCAGGTTGAGATCGAGCAGAGAATCGACCCAGAGGCCCTCGGCTTCGAGGCGGGTACGGCCTCCGCTCCAGGTGAAGTTGAACAGGGTGATCAGGCCGGCCACCTGGTAGCCGTCGCCTTGCAGGAGCGAGACGGCGCGGGCGGCGCTGCGTCCGCTGTTGAGGATGTCGTCGAGCAGCACCACCGGGCGGGACGGGTCGAGGGGGCCTTCGATGAGGCGGCGGCGGCCGTGCGGCTTGCGCGCCTCGCGGATGAAGCCGCCCCGGAACGGCGGCTCGCCCGGCGAAGCCAGCACCGCGCACACCATCGCGTAGGAGCCGTAGCCGTAACCGGCCACCTGGTAGAGCTCCCGCGTACGGAGACGCTCGGCCAGCACCAGCCCCACTTCCCGCAGCATCTCGCCCTGGAGCATCGGCATGCGCGTGTCGAGCAGCCAGCCGATGGGTTGACCGCGCGGATCGGTGATGTACTCCTGCTCTCGACGCACGAGCGACTGCTCGTAGAGGCGCCGCCCCAGTTCCACCAGGTCGGCGTAGGAGGACGTAGTTTGCAAACTGCTGGCCATTGGATGCTGCGTCAATCGTTTTCCCCGGCCCATCCGCGGGGCTGTTTCGTTAGAACGAGTTGCCACGCTCCGGCGAGGCAACACAAAACACGCTGCGTTCGAACGCTCCGCCGGGCAGGGCCGCAACGGCTACCATGAACCGCGCCGCCCGGCCATCCGTTCCGCGCCTAGGCCACGACGAAGTCGTAGAGCGGGAAGCGTTCGCAGAGGGCCTTCACCTCGCCCTTCACCGTTTGCTGCACCTGTTCGTCGCCCATGCGGCTGAGCACTCGGTCTATGAGTTCGACGACGTAGCGGAATTCCTCCTGCGCGAACCCCCGCGTGGTCATCGCGGGCGAGCCGAGGCGGATGCCGCTGGTCACGAACGGGCTTTGATCGTCGAAGGGCACCATGTTTTTGTTGACGGTGATCTCGGCGGCGCCGAGGGCTTCTTCGGCCTGCTTGCCCGTCAGGCCCTTGCTGCGCAGGTCGATCAGGATCAGGTGGTTGTCTGTGCCGCCGGAGACCACGTCGTAGCCGCGTTCGAGGAAGGCCGCCGCCATGGCCCGGGCGTTGTGCTGCACCTGCTGCGCGTAGCCGGCGAACGAGGGCCGGAGCGCCTCGCCGAAGGCGACGGCCTTGGCAGCGATGACGTGCATCAGCGGGCCGCCCTGTATGCCGGGAAAGACCGCCGAGTCGAGCAGTTCGCTCATCTGCTTGACGCGCCCGGTCTTCAGGGTCTTCTTGCCGAAGGGGTTCTCGTAATCTTGGCCCAGGAGGATCATCCCACCGCGCGGGCCGCGCAGGGTCTTATGCGTGGTGGTGGTGACTACGTGCGCGTGCGGCAGCGGGTCGTTGAGCACGCCGGCGGCGATGAGGCCGGCCGGGTGCGCCATGTCCATCCAGAGCAAGGCGTCCACCTCGTCGGCGATGCTGCGGAAGGCGGCGTAGTCGAAGTCGCGCGGGTAGGCGCTGGCTCCGATGGAGATCATCCGGGGGCGCAGGGCGCGGGCCTTGTCGCGCACCTTATCCATGTCGATGCGGCCGGCCCGGGGCCCCTCCTTCTCGACGCCGTAATACTCGGCCCGGTAGAGGATGCCGGAGAAGTTGACGGGGCTGCCGTGGGTGAGGTGGCCGCCGTGGGCCAGGTCGAGGCCCAGGAACGTCTGGCCCGGCGTCAGCAGCGTCAGGTAGACGGCGGCGTTGGCCTGCGCGCCCGAATGCGGCTGCACGTTGACCCAGGCGGCGTCGAAGAGCTGTTTGGCCCGCTCGCGCGCCAGGTCCTCGGCCACGTCGACGAACTGGCAGCCGCCGTAGTAGCGCTTGCCGGGCAGGCCCTCGGCGTACTTGTTCGTCAGCGGCGACCCCATCGCTTCGAGCACCGCCCGCGAGACGAAGTTTTCGGAGGCAATCAGTTCGAGGCCCTCGTTCTGGCGGACCACCTCGCGCTGGATGGCGTCGAAAACGTCGGGGTCCTGGCGCTCAAGCTCACTCATGATCGGTGTGGGGGCTTGCCAAAAGAGGAAACGACGGCTAGGATGCAGGGGCGCTGCACAGCGGCCATCCGCAAGAAAAACGCCTGACCGGTGCCTGCACGCAAACGCAGCCCGCCTCCCCTCTGTTCTGCCTCGGAGTATCGGCGGCCTGCGATGGGTTTAAAGGTAGAAAACGGACGCGCCGTGCGCTGTGAATTTTGCTAGCGATGCCCGCGCAGCCCCTCCGGCCGGTGCGTCTCGAAGAACCACACGGCGACGCCCACGAAGCGCCATTCCTGCTCCGTCGCCTCGGCGCTGTCGAAGTCGAGCGTGTAGGTGCTGAAGACGACGTAGTTGCGGCGCTCGGCGACGTGCCCGGCCAGCGCGCCGGCCAGCGCGCCGCCGGCGCCCGAGAGCGCCCGGCCCACCGCCGAGTCGCCCGTCTCGTGGAGCAAGAACCGCTCGGAGCGCGCCTCGACGTACTCGCGGAAGGCGTCGAGGTCCGGGTTGGCCCAGGCCAGCGCGATCAACGCCATCGCCAGGACAACGAGCAGGGTACGCATGAGGGTTCCGGGGCTGGCGTGGAGGTTATCGGAGAGATTCAGGCGCTGCGTAGCCGCGCCGCAGCGCCGCGCTCTGACGTTGTACGTATCATTGGGCCGGCGGGGTTGCATCGGGCCGGGTCATGGCGTAGACCAAGATATTGACGCCCATCCGGAGCGCGGCCAGGCGTTTTTCAGGCGGGTCGTTGTGGACCTCCGGCGGCTCCCAGCCGTCGCCCAGGTCGCTCTCGTAGGAGTAGAAGAAGCACAGTCGTCCGTCCTTGCAGAAGAGGCCGAAGCCCTGCGGCGGCTTGCCGTCGTGCTCGTGGATCTTGGGCAGGCCGTTGGGAAAGTCGAAGTGGGCGTGGTAGATCGGATGCGTGAAGGGCAGTTCGGCCATCTCCGCTTCGGGGAAGACCTTTTTCATCTCGCGGCGGATGTGTTTGTCCAGCCCGTAGTTGTCGTCTACGTGGAGGAAGCCGCCGCCTTCGAGGTAGCGGCGCAGGCGGCGGGCGTCGTCTTCGCTGAAGACGACGTTGCCGTGGCCGGTGAGGTAGAGGTAGGGATAGGTGAAGAGCTTGTTGCTGCTCAACTCCACCACGTCCTCTTTGGGCGCCACGTCGAGCAGCGTGTTCTCGCGCGTGAACTTGAGCAGTTCGACCAGCGAAAGTTCGTCGCCGTACCAGTCGCCGCCGCCGCCGTACTTGATGCGGGCGATGTGGAAGGTGTAGTCGTCCTGCGCCTGGGCCGGTGGCGGCAGCAGCGCGCCGGCCAGCAACAGGACAGGCAGGGCCAGGCACGCCCGGTAGCAGATCGTCGTGCGCATCGCAGCCGTCGGTGGATGAACGTCGGATGAGTCAGCTAACGAAAGCACGGCGCAAAGGTTTGGGCCGTTTACCTCCGGGCGTCGTACCTTCCCTCGTCCCCGCCCACCGAGCCGGCCTCCAGCCTCCCCGACGCGCCATGAAACGCTTCCTGCCGATCTTCCTGCTGCTGACCCTCGCCGCCGCCGCCCTCTTCGCCACGCGCCCGCGCGAGGCGGCCCCGCCGCTCGTCTCGACGTTTTCCATCGTCGGCTACGACGCCGCCACGGGCGACCTCGGCATCGCCGTGCAGAGCAAGTTTCCCAACCTGCGACCCATCGTGCCGTGGGCGAAGGCGGGTGTAGGCGCCGTCGCCACGCAGAGCTTCGCCGAGCTGGACTACGGCATCAAGGGGCTTGAACTGATGGAGAACGGCGCCACCGCCGACGAAGCCCTCCGCATCGTCCTGCGCGGCGACGAGGGCCGCCAGCAACGCCAGGTCGGCCTCGTAGACGCCCACGGCAACGCCGCCACGTGGACGGGCACCGGGTGCTTCGAATGGGCCGGCGGGCGCGTCGGGCAGCCGGACGGCCCACCCGCCGAAGCAGGCCCCGGCACGGTCGTCACAGGCCACGGCTACACCGCCCAGGGCAACATCCTCGTCTCGAAGGAGACCGTCGAGGCCATGGCCGAGGCCTACGAAACCGCCGAGGGCGAACTGGCCGACCGGCTGATGGCGGCGCTCATCGCCGGCGGCAAGGCCGGCGGCGACCAGCGGGGCGAGCAGAGCGCCGCCCTCCTCGTCGTCCGCGCCGGCGCCGGCTACGACGGCCAGGACAACTTCATCGACATCTCGGTC
>JBFGTT010000276.1:0-5512 GCA_041565995.1 Rhodothermales bacterium | reverse complement strand
GCTCGTGACGATGGCTTCGAGGTTTTCGACGCGGGCCACCAGGTTGGCCTGCCGCGCCTGTGCCTCGTCGAGTTGTTGTTTCAGGCCGAGGATCGTCTCGTCGGCGTAGGCCAGGCGGGCGCCCCGGTCGGCATAGCGCCCGACGAAGATGAGCAGCAGCACGGCGGCGACGCCGAAGGCAGCAGCGAGCAGGAGCAGGGGGATCATCGCAACGGAAGGATGCGGGGGCGAATCAGGCTTTGAGCCGGCGCGCGAGCCGGGCGGCGCGTTCGGCGTCGGAGGTTTCGTCTTCGGGCGAATCGAGGTAGCGGCGGGACTGGGCCAGGGCACGTTGCCGGTCCGCCTCCGGCAGCGCGTCGTCGTGGACCACGTCCCACATCTGGCTCGTCACGATAGCCTCCAGGTTCTGGATGCGCTGCAGGGCGGCGCCGAGGGCCTGCTGCTGCGCCACGACGGTCTTTTCGAGTTCGCTGGTGGAGCTGCCCAACTGCTGCTGTTTGGCTTTGAACTTCAGCCACTCCGTGAAGCCGCCCACCAGGAGGGCGACAATCGGTATCAGAACCCAGATCCAGGCTGCCATGGCACTCTCTCGTTGATCGGGTGACGTGCGGTGCGGCGAGGCACCCCAAAAGTACGCGTCACGCCGAGGCCGGTTGCAGGTGCCGCGCCGCTGTAACGTTTCCTGTGCCCCGTCCTCCAAGGGACACGCCGCCCGCGCCAACGTCCTGCCGGTTCAGGCCACGGCCTGGTTGTCCGGCGCCTGCACATGGCCCTGCTCGTCCTGCTCGTTCTGGCTACCTGTTTCCTGGCCTACGCCAATGGCGCCAACGACAACTTCAAAGGCGTTGCCACGCTCTTCGGCAGCGACACCTCCGGCTACGGCGGCGCGCTGACCTGGGCCACCATCACCACGCTGGCCGGCTCGGTCGCCTCGGTCTTCCTGGCTCGCACGCTCGTGCAGCGCTTCTCCGGAAAGGGCCTGGTACCGGACGCGCTGGCCGCCTCGCCCGACTTCCTGCTGGCCGTGGCGCTGGGAGCGGGGCTGACGGTCCTCCTCGCCACGCTCACGGGCTTTCCCATCTCCACCACGCACAGCCTGACGGGCGCACTGGTGGGCACCGGCCTGGTAGCCGTCGGCGCGCAGGTGAACGCCGGGGTGCTGGGCACGGCGTTCTTCCTGCCGCTGCTGCTGAGTCCCCTGGCGGCGGTGGCGCTGGCGGCGCTGGCCTACGTCGTCTTCCGCGCGCTGCGCCTCCGGCTCGGCGTCACGCGGGAGAGCCGGGTTTCGATGCGGGACTTCGACGCGGCCCTCTTGCCGCCGAAGGAAGCACCCGCGCTGGCCTTCAGCGCCGAGGGCTACCGCCGGGAAGCGCCCGAGCCGGCGTCGCCTGCCGCTGCCGTGTACCGGGGCGAGGTGCTGGGTCTGAGCGCGCAGAAAGTGCTGGACGCCGCCCACTACGCCAGCGCCGGCGTCGTCAGCTTTGCGCGCGGGTTGAACGACACGCCCAAGATCGTCGCGCTGCTGCTGGCCGTCGAGGGGCTGGCGCTGGCGCAAGGCATGGCGGCGGTGGCCGTGGCGATGGCCCTCGGCGGCCTGCTCAACGCACGCAAAGTGGCCGAGACGATGAGCCGCAAGATCACGCCGATGAACCCCGGCCAGGGCTTCACGGCCAACCTGGTGACCGGGCTGCTGGTGGTCGTGGCCAGCCGCTTCGGCCTGCCGGTCTCGACCACGCACGTCTCGGTCGGCTCGGTCTTCGGCATCGGCACCGTCACGCGCTCGGCCAATGGGAGGGTCGTCGGCCAGGTGCTGCTCTCGTGGCTGCTGACGCTGCCGCTGGCGGCGCTGCTCGGCGGCGCGGCCTTCTGGCTGCTGGCGCGCGTTTGACCTACCCGATCCACACCGTCTTGACGTTGACGAATTCGCGGAGGCCGTGGTGCGAGAGTTCGCGCCCGTAGCCGCTGGCCTTGACGCCGCCGAAGGGCAGGCGCGGGTCGCTCTTGACCATGCCGTTGACGAAGGCGCAGCCGACCTCCAGCCGCAGCGCCACCTGCTCGCCTTTGGCCCGGTCTTCCGTAAACACCGCGCCGCCGAGGCCGAACGACGTGGCGTTGGCCAGTTCGACGGCGTGGTCGGCGTCGCGGGCGACGATCATCGAGGCGACGGGGCCGAAGATCTCTTCCTCGAAGGCAACGCTGCCCGGCGCCACGTCGGCCAGCACCGTCGCGGCGTAGAAGAAGCCGGGGCCGTCCAGTTTCCTGCCGCCGGTGCGCAGCGTCGCGCCGCCGTCGAGGGCGCGGCGCACCTGGTCGTGGATCTCCTCGCGCAGGTCTGCGCGGGCGATGGGGCCGAGGTCCGTCGCCTCGTCCATCGGGTCGCCCACAGCCTGGGCTTCCGCGCGGGCGACGAACCGGTCGATGTAGGCCTCGGCGACAGGGGCTTCGACGATGAAGCGCTTGGCGGCGATGCAACTCTGACCGTTGTTCTGCATGCGCGCCTGCACGCCGATCTCGGCGGCCCGGTCGAGGTCGGCGTCCGCCAGGACGATGAACGGGTCGGAGCCGCCGAGTTCGAGCACGGAAGGTTTGATCTGCTTGCCCGCCTGCCCGCCCACGGCGCGGCCTGCGCCCTCGCTGCCCGTCAGCGTGGCGGCCTTGACGCGCGGATCCTCGATGATCCCGGCGACGGCCTTCGAGGAGACCAACAGCGTCTGGAATTCGTTGCCGTCGAAGCCGGCCTCGCGCAGGATCTGCTCGATGGCCAGGGCGCAGCCGGTGACGTTGGCGGCGTGCTTGAGCAGGCCCACGTTGCCCGCCATCAGCGCCGGCGCGGCGAAGCGGAAGACCTGCCAGAGCGGGAAGTTCCACGGCATCACGGCCAGCACCGGCCCCAGCGGCTGGTAGGCCACGTAGCTGCGCGCGGCGTCGGTGCCCACGACCTCGTCCTGCAAGAAAGCCTCGGCGTGCTCGGCGTAGTAGCGGCACACCCAGGCGCACTTCTCGGCCTCGGCGCGGGCCTGCCCGATGGGCTTGCCCATCTCCTGCGTCATGATGCGGCCCCACGCCTCGGCGCGGTCTTCGAGGAGGTCGGCGGCGCGGTGCATCCTGTCGGCGCGCGCGGCGAACGAGCTCCGGCGGTGCCGCGCGAAGGCGGCGGCGGCGCGGTCGAGGCGGGCGTCGAGGGCGGCGTCGGAGAGTTCGTCGTAGCGCTGGATGACTTCGCCCGTGGCGGGGTTGATCGAAACGAGGCTCATGCGGAATCGAAAGGATAGCGGGCGGTGGTAGCGGCGATGGCTTGACACGCCGGGAAGGCGCGGCCTGATCCGCGCCGGGCGCTCAAAATCCGCGCAGACGGTGGCAGAAGATGGCGGCGGGGTTATATCTTGCCTTGCCTCCGTGCCTTGCCCGTCATCCTGACCCCGTTCCGTGCGCACCCCGCTCTTTCCATCGTTCCGGCAAAAGCTGCGCCGGCTGCTGGGCCGCGCCGTCGCGCCGGGCGTCGGTCCGCCGGCCGCGACGATCTCGCGGGCGCAGGTCGAGCACCTCGTGGACATGCCCGTGACGGACCTGGCGCTCTACGAGCAGGCGCTCAAGCATCGCTCGCTACTGCGCGGCACGCCCCGCAGCCACCTCTACTCGAACGAACGCCTCGAATTCCTGGGCGACGCCGTGCTGGGCTTCGTCGTGGCCGAACACCTCTACCGGCACTTTCCGACGAAGACCGAGGGCTTCATGACGCGCCTGCGCGCCAAGCTCGTCAACGGGCAGGCCCTGGCCGCCTACGCCGAGGCCATCGACCTGGGCGCCCTCATCCTCATGAGCGACAACATGGCGCAGACCGACGGGCGGCAGAACCAGACCATCCTGGCCGACGCCTTCGAAGCCCTCATCGGCGCACTCTACCTCGACCTGGGCCTCGAAGCCGCCCGCCGCTTCATCCACTGCACCATGCTCGAACACGCCGACCTGGACGACCTGGCCGGCCAGCGCGACAACTTCAAGAGCCTCCTGCTCGAATACGTGCAGGCGCAGGGATGGCTCCAGCCCCAGTACCGCGTCCTGGCCGAAGAAGGCCCCAGCCACGACCGGCGCTTCAACGTCGAGGTGGTCGTCAACGGGCGGTCCTACGGCGCGGGGCGGGCCGCGAGCAAGAAGAGTGCCGAGCAAAGAGCCGCCCGCGAAGCCCTCGAACGCCTGCTCGAAGAGCAAGCATGACGAGCCGACGAGAAGACGAGCCGACGAGAGGACAATGGACGAAGCGCCACTTTCAATTCGTCCACACGTCCGCTCGTCCACACGTATTTATGAGGTTCTCTCGAAAGCAGAACAGCCGCCGCCGCGCGTCGTTCAAGCACGCGGTTTTTTCGAGACCCGGCAGCCCCGTGCAGCGGTTCCTCGCTGACGGTTGATCCATAGCGCGTATGCCCATCGATCTGCACTACACGGACCGGTTCGTCCGACGCCACGTTGGTCCCTCCGAAGAGGACATCCGGCAGATGCTCGAGGCGCTCGGCCTGCCCTCGCTCGACGCCCTGACGGCGGCCACCATCCCGGCGGCCATCCGCACCGACCGGCCGCTGGTGCTGCCGCCGGCGCGCACCGAGTACGAACTGCTGGCCGACCTGCGCGAGATCGCGCGCAAGAACCAGGACTACCGCTCGTTCCTGGGGATGGGCTACGCCGACACCATCACGCCGCCGGTCATCCAGCGCAACATCCTCGAAAATCCGGCCTGGTACACGCAGTACACGCCCTACCAGGCCGAGATCTCGCAGGGCCGCCTCGAAGCGCTGCTCAACTTCCAGACGATGGTCGTCGACCTGACGGGGCTGGAGATCGCCAACGCCTCGCTGCTCGACGAAGCCACCGCCGCCGCCGAGGCCATGATGATGCTCCGCCGCCTGACGCGGCGCGGCGACAGGCGCACTTTCTTCGTCTCCGAAGCCTGTCATCCGCAGACCATCGCCGTCGTGCAGGCCCGCGCCGTGCCCATCGGCGTCGCGGTCGTCGTGGGCGACCACCGCACGTTCGCCTTCACCGACGACGTCTTCGGCGCGCTCGTGCAGTATCCGGCCACCGACGGCGCCGTCTACGACTACCGCGACTTCTGCCAGCAGGCGCACGCCGCCGACGCCTACGTGGTGGCCGCCGCCGACCTGCTGAGCCTGACGCTGCTCGTGCCGCCGGGCGAGTTCGGCGCGGACGTGGTCGTCGGCAGCACGCAGCGCTTCGGCGTGCCGCTGGGCTACGGCGGGCCGCACGCCGCCTTCTTTGCCACGCGCGAGGCGTTCAAGCGCCAGGTGCCGGGCCGCATCATCGGCCTGACGGTGGACGCCGAGGGCAACCCGGCCCTCCGCATGGCGCTCCAGACGCGCGAGCAGCACATCCGCCGCGACAAGGCCACCTCCAACCTCTGCACGGCGCAGGTCCTGCTGGCCGTCATCGCCGGGGCCTACGCCGTCTACCACGGGCCGAAGGGCCTGCGGCGCATCGCCGAGCGCGTCCACAACCT
>JBFGTT010000275.1:0-5517 GCA_041565995.1 Rhodothermales bacterium | reverse complement strand
GCCGCTCTTTTCCCGTGCCCGCGCGCCCTCTGGCGCGCTTTTTGTCCACACCCGCTGACCACCGCGTTCTGCGCGATGGCGAGGCCTGCCGACCGACGTGTCTCGCCATGCTGACATCATGACACGCCCGGCTACGCCGCCGCGTCGTCCGAACGCTCTTCCATACCTCGCTCGCTACCAGACCCATGCTCGATTTTTTCAAGAAGCTCTTCGGCGACAAGAACGTCCGTATGCTCAACGAATACTGGCCCATCGTCGAGGAGATCAACGTCTACGCCGAGCAGTTCGAAGCCCTCTCCGAGGACGAGCTGCGCGCCAAGACGGACGTGTTCAGAGCACACCTCCACGACGCCGTGGCCGACATCGAGGCCCGGCAGCACGAGATCAGCGCGATGCTCCGGGGCGCCGTACCCGAACCAGCTCCCGCTGGCGACGGGCAACGCCTCGACGAAGAGCACGAACTCTCGCTGAGTGAGCGGCAAGACCTGTTCGACGAACTCGATGATCTCGAAGACGAGTGGCTCGACACCGTCGAGGACACGCTCAACGAGTTGTTGCCCCAGGCCTTCGCCGTCGCCAAGGAGGCGTGCCGCCGGATGCTCGGCAAGACGTGGGAAGCCGGTGGCACCACGATCACCTGGGACATGGTGCCCTACGACGTGCAGCTCCTCGGCGGCATCGCGCTGCACCGGGGCAACATCGCCGAGATGAAGACGGGCGAGGGTAAGACGCTCGTGGCCATCGCCCCGGTCTACCTCAACGCGCTCGTCGGGCGCGGCGTGCACCTGGTGACGGTCAACCCGTACCTGGCTCAGCGCGACGCCGAGTGGATGGGGCCGATCTACGAGTTCTTGGGCCTGCGCGTCGACGTCATCGATTCCTACGAGCCGCACACCGAGGGCCGCCGCGGCGCCTACCGCGCCGACATCACCTACGGCACCAACAACGAGTTCGGCTTCGACTACCTGCGCGACAACTCGTTCGTCATCGACCCCGACCAGCTCGTCCAGCGCGAGCACCACTACGCCATCGTCGACGAGGTGGACTCGGTGCTCGTCGACGAGGCGCGCACGCCGCTGATCATCTCCGGCCCCGTCCCGCAGGCCAACGACGACCGCTTCGCCGAGTTGAAGCCGGCGGTCGATAAGCTCGTCTACGCCCAGAAAAAGCTCGTCGCCACGTTCGTGGCCGACGCCGAACGCCTGCTCAAAGAGCGCGACGCGGCCCAGGAGGCCGGCGACGCCCGGCAGGCCGGCGAACTGGAGCAGGAGGCGGGCCTGGCGCTGCTGCGCGCCTCGCGCGGCTTCCCCAAAAACAAGCGCCTGCTGAAGGTCCTTCAGGAACCCGGCCTCGAACAACTCCGCCAGAAGACCGAGTTCTTCTACCTCCAGGACAACGCCAAGAACATGCCCCTCGTCGACGAGGCGATGTACTACGCCCTCGACGAAAAGCAGCACGCCATCGAGATGACCGATATGGGGCGCGACTACCTCTCGAAGGCCGCCGGGCAGGACCGCGACCTGTTCGTGCTGCCCGACATCGGCGAGGAGACGGCCCGGTTCGAGCAGGAGCACAAGCGCCAGAAAGACGAACTCTACGAAGAACTCCGCACGCGCGAAGACCTCAGCGAAGAGAAACGCGAGAACAAGCTCCAGAACGACCTGCGCCTGCTCGAAAACGAACTCGGCGAGAAGAAACGCACCCTCTACGCCACCTACTCCGAACGCGCCGAACGCCTGCACGCCATCGAGCAACTGCTGAAGGCCTACACGCTCTACGAGAAGGACATCGAGTACATCGTGCAGGACGACAAGGTGCTCATCGTCGACGAGCACACGGGCCGCGTGCTGCCGGGCCGACGCTACAGTGACGGCCTCCACCAGGCCATCGAGGCCAAAGAGGGCGTCAAGGTGCAGGCCGCTACGCAGACCTACGCCACGGTCACCCTCCAGAACTACTTCCGCATGTACGACAAGCTGGCCGGCATGACCGGTACCGCCGAGACCGAAGCGGAAGAGTTCCACAAAATCTACGACATGGAAGTGGTCGTCGTGCCGACCAACAAGCCCATCATCCGCGACGACATGGAAGACCTCGTCTTCCGCACCAAGCGCGAGAAGTACAACGCCGTCATCGACCAGATCCGCGCCTACCACGAGAAAGGGCAGCCGGTGCTGGTGGGCACCACGTCGGTCGAAGTCTCCGAGACGCTCAGCCGCATGCTCACCCGCAGCGGCATCAAACACAACGTGCTCAACGCCCGTCGCGACCGCGCCAAGCAGGAGTCGCTCATCGTGGCCGAGGCCGGCCACAAAGGCGCCGTCACCATCGCCACCAACATGGCCGGGCGCGGCACCGACATCAAGCTGGCCCCCGGCGTCGTCGAACGCGGCGGCCTGGCCATCCTGGGCACCGAACGCCACGAAAGCCGCCGCATCGACCTCCAGCTGCGCGGCCGCAGCGGGCGCCAGGGCGACCCCGGCGAAAGCCAGTTCTACATCTCGCTCGAAGACGACCTGATGCGCCTCTTCGGCCCCGACCGCGTGGCCCGCGTCATGGACCGCCTCAACCTCGAAGAAGGCGCTGTCATCACCCACCCGTGGGTCACCAAGAGCATCGAGCGCGCCCAGAAAAAGGTTGAGCAGAACAACTTCGCCATCCGCAAGCGCCAGCTCGAATACGACGACGTGCTCAACGCCCAGCGCGCGGTCATCTACGACCGGCGCATGCACGCGCTCAAGGGCGAACGCTTCCACGGCGAAGTCCTCGAAATGCTCGACGAGGTCGTCCGCGAAATCGTCTCGAAGCACTACGGCGACGGCAACATCGACGAGATGCGCGAAGAACTGCGCCGGCTGCTGGCCTTCGACTTCGAGATGGACCGGGAGACGTTCTTCAACCTGGGCGAAGACGGCGTGACCGAGCGGGCCTTCGACACCGCCGTCGAATACTACCAGCGCAAGCGCGCCGCCCTGGCCAAGCCCTTCCACGAGAGCATGCGGCAACTCATGGAAAGCGACGCCGAAAACAAGCCCGAACGCGTCTACGTCGATTTCAGCGACGGCTTCCGGGCGCTGCGCACCGTCGTCAAGGTCGAGGACGTGCTCGCTACGAAGGGCCGCGAGATCAACGACGCGCTGGAGCGCACCGCCATGCTCTCGATCATCGACGAACGCTGGACCGAGCACCTGCGCTCGCTCGACGAAGTCAAGGAGGGCATCGGCCTGCGCGCCTTCGGCCAGCGCGACCCGCTCATCGAGTACAAGATGGAGGCCTTCAAGCTCTTCACCGAGGTCATCGAGCAGATCAACCACGACGTAGTCGCCTTCGTGATGCGCGCCGGGCCGCTGGTCGAACATCAGCGCCGCGCCGCCGCGCCCGCCGGCCGCAAAGCCCGCCTCGACCCCAAGCGCGCCCGCAGCGAACACGCCTCGGCCAATCCGAGCTACGGCGTCAAGGTCAACGGCCGGGGCGCCGCCGAACGCGACCCGACGGCCAAGCAGCAGCCCGTCGTCGTCGGCGAGAAAATAGGCCGCAACGACCCCTGCCCCTGCGGCAGCGGCAAGAAATACAAGCACTGCCACGGCGCCTGACGAGGGCGGCGTGTGGCCTGGGGATGACCGAAGCCAACAGTCGAAAAGGACCCGGCGGTCGGAACGGTGGGTGAACCGACCAATCCGCCTTCCGCACGCCCCCATCCGCCATGCTGCGCACCCTCTACATCCGCGACTACGCGCTCATCGAAGAACTCGACGTCGAGTTCGACAGCGGCCTGAACATCCTCACGGGCGAGACCGGCGCGGGCAAGTCCATCATCATCGGGGCGCTCAAGATGATCCTGGGAGAGCGGGCCTCGACGGAGGTCGTCCGCACGGGCGCGCGAAAGGCCGTCGTCGAGGGCCACTTCGACGAGGCCGACACGCTCCACGCGCTGCTCGAAGCCAACCAGATCGACCCGCAGCCGCACCTGATCCTCCGGCGCGAGATCACGCCGAGCCACAGCCGCGGCTTCATCAACGACACGCCGGCCACGCTGCCGCTGATGCGCGAAGTGGCCGCCCGCCTGATCGACCTGCACGGCCAGCACGAGCACCAGTCGCTCCTGCGCACCGAGATGCACCTTGACCTGCTCGACGGCTTCGGTAGCCTGGGCAGCCTCGTGGCCAACTACCAGGAGGGCTACCGCCGCGTGGCCGCCCTGATGAAACGCCGTGCCGAACTGGTGGCCCGCGAACGCGAACTGCACCAGCAAAAAGAACTCTACGCCTTCCAGATCGAAGAGATCGACCAGGTCGCTCCGCAGCCGGACGAGGAGGAGGCGCTCGAGGACGAACGCCGCGTGCTCGAAAACGCCGAACGCCTCTACGAAGCCACCGCCCGCCTCTACGAAATGCTCTACGAGTCGGACGGCGCCGTCAACGACCAGCTCGTGGTGGCCCGCAACGAACTCCACGACCTCTACCGCATCGACCGGGCCTTCGAAAGCGCGCTCGACGAGATCAAGTCGGCCCAGATCATCGTCTCGGAAATCGCCACGTTTTTGCAGGATTACAACGCGCGCATCGAGTTCAACCCGGAGCGCCTCGAAGCCATCCGCGAGCGCCTGGGCGAACTGGACCGGCTCAAGCGCAAGTACGGCGGCACGCTCGAAGCCGTCGTCGAACACCGCCGCGAGATCGGCGAGCGCTACGACCTGGCCGCCGACTTCGAGGGCGCCATCGAGCGGCTCGACGGCGAGATCGTCGCGGCGCAGCGCACGCTCTCGGAGGCGGCGCAACGCCTCTCGGCCAAGCGGCACGAGGTGGCCGAGCGCATCGAGCAGGCCATCGTGGCCGAAATGGCAAAGCTGGGGATGCCGCGCAGCCAGTTCGAGGTCCGCTTCACGCGCCAGGAAGACCCCGAGGGCTGGATCTGCCTGCCCGTGGCGGGCCGGGCCGACGAACGCTACGCCGCCTTCGCCGGCGGCATGGACCACGCCGAGTTCTTCATCTCGACCAACGTGGGCGAGGAGCCTAAGCCGCTCATCCGCGTCGTCTCCGGCGGCGAGATCAGCCGCATCATGCTGGCCCTCAAAACCATCCTCGCCAAAAGCGACCGCCTGCCCATCCTCGTCTTCGACGAGATCGACATCGGCATCTCGGGCCAGGTGGCGCGCAAGGTGGGCCAGAGCATGCACGACCTGGCCAACTATCACCAGATCATCACCATCACCCACCTGCCGCAGATCGCCGGGCTGGGCGACGTGCACTTCGTCGTCGAAAAGGTCGTCGAGCGCGGACGCACCAAGACGCAGATCCGCCGGCTCGAAGGCACCGAACGCGCCCAACAGGTGGCCGCGCTCATCAGCGGCGCCGAGATCACCGAAGCCGCCCTGGAAAGCGCCCGCGAGCTGATAACCGCCACCCGGCGGGAGGAGGGTTGATAGGGAAGAGGATCGAGGGTGGAGGATCGAGGATAGATTCTTTGCTTTCCAACAGATTTGTCCTCCTCGATCCGCTATCTTCCATCCGCCGATGG